>NZ_DLHL01000045.1:41614-59400 GCF_002483225.1 Gemmatimonas sp. UBA7669
CTCCGCGTCTCTGCGTGAGCTGTTGAACGAACTCTGTCAAAGAAAATGGCAGAAGGCCCGCACCGGACTGTCCGATGCGGGCCTTCCCTCAGTGAAACCGAGCGGCCTTACTGGCCCGAGCGTGCCTTGGTGACGGCGGGAGCCGCCGCGGCCGCCGCAAAGATCTCGCGCTGGGTCGTGCCCTTGCGCATGAGCTCCATGGCGCGGCGGAGCTGGTTGTCGTCCTTGAGACCACGGCGCAGCACCAGCGTGTCGCCGAAGGCGACCTTGGCCACGCGGGCATCGATGGCCCGATCGACATCGGTGGCACCGGCGTCCCATACCGCCTTGTCGATCTTCACCGTGTCCGCCACCAGGCGCTGATAGACCTGATCACGCCAGGCCGTGTTGTAGGCGAAGTCGGGCTTCACCTTGCCCTTCTGCTCCTCGGCCACGGCATTCACATGCGCGAAGTACTTGGCGAAGTGCGGCAGCAGGGCGCGACGCAGCGCCTGCTCGGCGCTCGAGAGCGTATCGGGCGACACGATCACGTCGGGCGTGATGGCACCGCCGCCGTACACCGTGCGGCCACTGGCCGACTTGTACACCGGGCGCGCCTTGCGCACCGAATCCGTCTCGAGGCTGTCGGGCAGCACTTCGACGTACTGACCCTCGGCGTTCATCTTGCGCTCCTTCTGGATGGAGCGACCCGAGGGCGTGAACCACTTGCCCGTCGTGATCTTGAGCGCGTAGCCCCCGTCGAGATTGTACACGCTCTGCACGAGCCCCTTGCCGAAGCTGGTGGTGCCGAGCACGAGGGCGCGGTCGTAGTCCTGCAGCGCACCGGCCACGATTTCCGACGCAGAGGCCGAGCCGCCGTCCACCATCACCACGAGCGGAATTTCGGGCGCGAGCGGATCCTGCTGCGACACGAACTTCTGGAACTCCCCACGTCCACGCACCGACAACAGTTCCTTGCCCTTGGGCAGGAAGAGGTTGGACATGGAGAAGGCTTCCTCGAGAATGCCACCCGGGTTGCCACGCAGATCGATGATGACGCCCTTGGCGCCCTGCTTGCGCAGCGCGAGGACCGAGTTGGCAATGTCTTCGGTGGTCTGCTCGGAGAAGCGCTGCAACGGCACGTAACCCGTGCGCTCGTCGAGCATCATGGCGAAGGGCACGGCCGGCACGTGAATCTCGGCGCGCTTGAAGCTCAGCTTGATGGGCTGCGACACGCCCACACGCAGGAACTGCACGGTGATGGGCGACCCGATGGGTCCGAGCAGCTTGTTCTGCACCTGCTGCGTGTTGAAGCCGCGCGCATTGACGGTGTCGATGATGGCGATCTTGTCGCCCTCGAGCACGCCGCCCTGCTCGGCCGGTGAGTTCGGGAAGACCTTGTTGACGGTGACGTAGTCACCGACCTTCGAGATCTCCATGCCGAGGCCGGCGTAGCGGCCGTTGGTGTTGCGCGAGAACTCTTCGAGCTGTTTGGGCGTGAAGAGTTCGGTGTAGGGGTCGTTGAGTTCCTTCACGAGGCCGCGTGCGGCTTTCTCGTAAAGCGCCTGCGCGTCCAGCGTGTCCACGTAGCGCAGGGCCACGAAGGTGAGCACCTGGTCGAGGAGCTGTGCGCCGCCCCGCGTGGAGCGCGCCTGGAGGGCGAAGCCCGAGGCGAGCAGGGGGACGAGCACGAGGCTGGCCAGTACGGCCTTGCGGTTCCGGGTCATGCGGGTCTCACGAAGGAAGGACCGAAAAAGGTACTGCATATACGTACGCACAGGAGGAGCCGCTGTTCCTGCGAACCGTCTGGGACGAACGGCGGATCAGCTTTCGTCCTTGGGGCGGGAGCCGATCACGTAGTCCACGTGCCAGGCCTTGTCGTACTGCCGAATGGCGATGTCCCGTACCAGACCGGCGCTGAGGAGCATCTCGTGCGCTGGTTGAAGGACGCGCTGCAGGTGGCTGGGGTATCGCTGGGTGAGCGGCAACTGCTCGGCCAGCCGTTCGAGGGGCAGGCGCCAGGACAGGCGTCCGTCGGCCCGGGCCACTTCGAGCATGCGGTAGAGCCGACGGGCCACCGGGCTCGTGAGGGCCGAATAGCGGGACGCTGACAGGGTGACGGTGTGCCGCGCGGCCAGATTGGCGCGCAGGGTGGCCGAGAGGGTCACGCGGGCGTCGCCAGGCTCGCCAGCGGCCAGATTGCCGAAGAGGTGCAGCTGCTCGCGATCGGCCACACGGCGGCGTTGTACGCTCACGGTGCTGAGCACGGTGAAGCTAAGGTCGGCCGAGCCGGACTGTGCCGACCAGTAGGCGCCCTCATTGCTTTCGAGGGTGGTGCGCTCGAGGCGAGTGAGGGCCGCGCGCAGCTGTTCGTAGGTGCGCCCATCGGCCCGTCGCCCCATGGACCGCAGGAAGGCGTGCAGCGTAAAGGTCACCGCGCCATCGGCCGGACTGCCCGCTTCGTGGTAGCGGTGCAGGGTTTCGACGTAGACGTCCTGGTCGAAAGTACCGGGCAGGCGATCGCCGGGCGCGGGGATGACGCGCCAGCGCCCCCCGTTCTCGGTGGTGAACGACACGGGGGCGTCGTCGGCGGAGTCGCTGAGCCGGAAGAGGGGCAGTTCCTCGAGGGAGCGATCGAGGACTACACCGCGAACGGCAGGGCGTCGGCGGGCGGCGAGGCTCATGCTGCGGTGTAAGGTGGATCACCGCCCGGGGAGACGCCAGTGCCGCGGCTATTTGCCGAGCGCCTTGCTCCATGTGTCGGCCTTGAAGCCGAGCAGGATCTCCGAGCCCGTGTCGAGCAGCGGTCGCTTGATGAGGTTGGTTTCGGCCAGGATCATGCGCTTGGCCTTGGTAGGCGTGATGCCCGTCTTCTCGCTCTCCGGCAACTCCTTGAACGTGGTGGAGTTGCGGTTGAAGACGTTCTCCCAGCCGGCCCGCGCAAACCAGTCATCGACCACCTTGGGGTCCAGCGTTTCTCGGCGATAGTCCACGAACTCGTAGGCCACCTGGTGTTCGTCGAGCCACTTCATGGCTTTGCGTACCATGTCACAGGATTTGAAGCCATACAGAATGGCTGTGCGTGCCGCCGCCATTCAGATCATCTCCGGTTCGAGGACTCGCTCTTCGACCTTTCCGTTGACCACGCTCACGTAGTAGCACTTGGCTTCGGCGCGGGTGTGCACGACACGCTTGACGGTGTTGTCTTCGAAGTAGATGCCGGCGTCATTGTCGCAGGCGTAGCCGGGCTGCATCTCGCCCGAGCCAATGAGCTTGTGATACAACGGCCGGCGTCCCGCTTCGGCGTCGTAATGTGGCGAGTGGCTGCCCTTGATGAAGCCCAGGCACTTCACGATGGACAGGGCCTTGGGGCGTGAGTCGGTGGTGCCCTCGTCGAACCAGCACAGTGAGCCGGCGCTGGCGCCGCCGAGCACGATGCCACGGTTCCAGGCTTCGCGCAGAATGAGGTCCACGCCCTGGGCCTTCCAGATGGCCTGCTGATTGAGGGTGTTGCCACCGCTCACGACAATGGCGTCCATGGACAGCAGCACTTCATCGAAGCCCTGCGTTTGCGAAAGGCTTTCGATGTACATGTTCTGCACGTAGGGCTCGACGTTGAGCGGCGCGCAGGCTTGATAGAACCCGAGTGCGGACTGCGGACTGTCGGCGCTGGCGGTGGGCAGATAGCAGATGCGCGGACGCGTCTTGCCGGTGAGCTGCGCCATGTAGCCGATGAACTTCGTGCGGAAGCCCCCGCCGGCAATGAGAATCTTGCGCGTGGCGCGCGGCGAGTCTGGTGTCGCCTGCGTGGAGTCGGACATGGCGGGTGCCGGAGAAGTGGAGTCGAGAGCGTGCGCGGCCTCGGGCAGTCCGAGGGCGGCGGCCGCCAGCGTGGTGGAGGTCACGAAGTCGCGTCGGTTCATTGGTCGTCGGTCACGTGTGGGTCCTGTGCGTCCCAGTAGGCGTTGGCGTGCGCGTGCCAGAGATTGCGCAGCGTAATGTGGTTGCGATAGTCGCTGAGAAACGCGCGGAGTGGCGCGGCGGTTGCCGCCTGGGCTTCCACGCCGGCTGCCTCGCGTACAGCCTGGGCCACCTGCTCGGCCTCTTCGCGTGGGAGCAGATCGAGGTAGGCACCGGTCACGATCTGCAGGTCGTCGAGCGTGGTGACATAGGCAAGACACACGTCATCGACCATATCACCGAGTGCGCCGCTGTCGTCGTGCACAAAGGCGGCATGGTTGCTGAGCAGATCGTGCAGGGTGTAGCCCACGCCCGGTTCGATGTCCTGGATGCGCCAGAAGCCCACGCGTGATTCACCGAGCGCGGTAATGAGGGCTTCGACGTCGCCGTCCATGCGATGGCCGTGCCGAGCGCGCTGGGCCTCGAGCCATTGTTTGCCCGGCGTGGCTTGATTGTTCGCGGCGGGACGATGGTGGAGGAGCCAGTGGCCGTAGAATGATTCGTCGAACTCGCTCAAGTCCAAATCGGGTGCGCCGGCAAACTGGTCGAGCGCGGCATTGGCCCAGTCGGGGCCAAGTCTGCGGTCGCACCAGTCGTTGAGTTCAGTGTGCACGCGGCGATCGCGCTCGAGCAGCTGCACGGCGCGCTGCAGGCGCTCACGCTCGGGGGCGGGCAGGGCGGCGGCCTCGGGCGGGAGGGCGGCACCGTGGCATTTCTTGAACTTGCGACCGGAGCCGCAGGGGCAGGGGGCGTTTCTATCCGAGGACATCTTTGAAAGCTATAACGGCAAACTGCGATAGCCCTGGGCGGAACGGCAAACTGCGATAGCCCTGGGCGGAACGGCAAACTGCGATAGCCCTTCGCCGGAAGCCGTGCTTCGGAAGCCGTAGGGCAGGAGCCTTAACGCAGGGGGATGGGATCTGAGATATGAGATCTGAGATCTGAGATCTGAGAGTCGAGAACTCGAAATTGAGACTTACACCGCGAGGTGTGTCGAGAAGGTCGCCGCGTCGATATTCCCGCCGCAGATCACAAGACCAACCGTGCGGCCGGCGAGGCGTTCGCGCAGCGGGTAGAGCAGGGCGGCCAGTGATGCCGCGCCGGCGGGTTCGGTGACCAGCTTGGCGCTGCGAAAGAGCAGACGCATGGCGTCGCGAATGTCTGCGTCGCGGACCAGTACCACCTCGTCGACGAACGCCTTGTTGAGCGCGTAGGAGTAGGGCTCACAGCGTGGCGCGCCGAGTGAGTCGGCAATGGTCTGCACCTTCTCGATGGCCTGCGGGCTGCCAGCGGCGAAGCTGCGATGCATGGTGTCGGCGCCTTCGGGTTCCACCACGAACACCTGCGTGCCGGGTGCAAGCTGCTTGACGGCGCAGGCCACGCCACCGGTGAGTCCGCCGCCGCCGGCTGCCACGACAATGGCATCGGGTGTGACACTCTCCGCGGCGAGTTGCTCGATGAACTCGAGGCCCACCGTGGCCGTACCGAGTGCCGTGCGTGGTCCCTCGTAGGGGTGCACAAAGGCACGCTGCTCGGCGGCTTCGATTTCGCGCACCCGCGCGAAGGCTTCATGCACATTCTCCACCAGTTCCACCTGCGCGCCCAGCTCGCGGCACATGGCAATGCGGAACGGACTGGCCGTGCGTGGCATGACGACGGTGGCGGTGGTCTGCAGCTCGCGTGCGGCGTAGGCCAGCGAGATCGCGTGATTGCCGGCCGATACGCCGGTCACGCCGTGCGCCAAGTGTTCGTCGCTCAGCTCCAGCATGACCGTGAGTGCACCGCGCGGCTTGAAGGAGCCCGTGCGCTGAAACAGTTCCTCTTTCAGCCAGACGCGGGTGCCGGTGGGCAGGCGCTCGGCCACAGCGTGATCCACCAATTCACGGACAGGCGTGGTAACCACCCGCTGACCGAGCCGAGTGCGAGCGGCGCGGATCTCCGGTATGGAGGGAAATGTCATGGATGATCAGCTCAGCGTGATCGTCTGACCGGTCACGTTGCGCGCCGCGTCGCTGAGCAGAAAGGCCACCACCTCGGCCACCGACTCGCGCTCCACGTAGTCGGACTTGTCACCCATGTCCGCCATGTTGGTGGCGGTGCGAATGGCGGTGGGGGCGACGGCATTGGCGCGCACGCCATGTGCGCGTTCGTCGAGCGCGACACTGCGCATGAGCGTGAGCACACCACTCTTGGCGGCGGCGTAGGCGGCCATGCCCTTGGGGCTTCCACCAGGCAGCGCGGCGGCGGAGCCGAAGTACACGAGACTGCCCTTGCCTTCGCGTAGCGCGGGTAGCACCGCACGCGTGGTGGCAAAGGCGGTGTCGAGATTGATGGTAAACTGCTTGTGCCAGGCGTCGGGGTCGGCGTCAGACAGGGCGCCCGTCATGCCGAAGCCGCCGGCCACACAGATGACGCCGTGCAGTGCCGAGGTGTGATGGGCGGACAGCACAGCGGCCAGGGCCTGATGCGCCGCCTGTGCGTCGGCCAGGTTGGCCGCGTGGGCCGTGAAGCGCTGCCCACTGCGCACGGGCGAGAGCTCGGCTGCGCGCGCCTGCGCTTCGTCTTCGCTCAGATCGAGCAGGGCCAGCGAAGCACCCAGTCCGGCAAAGTGGCGGGCCAGCGCCTCACCCACCTGCCCGGCGCGACCGACCCCGGTGATGACCAACGTGTGCTGAGCGAAGGGGTACAGCGACGACATGTCGGCCTCGGAGGTTGGGGACCCCCAATTATGGACCGGGTCTCTTCAATGCGATACGGCGAATGTCACCTCGAACCGGCAGCAATCGTGGCCCATTGCACAGCAGCGCACTTCCTGCACCAGCGCCGTCGGCTGCACAAGCTGCCGAATGAGCTGTTGGAAGGTGCCCGCATAGAACGCACACACAGGGGCGTGCGCGGTGAGGCCGCGGCACATGGTACAGTGCCGGAATTCGAGCGTGGCGCCCCTTCGGTGTTGGCGCACAGTGAATTGCCCACTGCCGGCAAAGGTCCAGGCATGGGCCTGCATGGCGCGCAGCAGCATGCGCAGCGCGAGACGGGGTGGCGTGATGCGCATGGCCAACTGGGCCATGCGCGGAATGCGATGCGCCATGAGGTAGGTCGCCGTGCGCGCGCCGGCTTCGTGCAGAGCCGCGAGGCCCTGCATGTGTCCGAGGGAGGCCATGCAGTGCTGCACGAAAGTCTGCACTTCCACTTCGTTGACCATGGCCTCGGGCAGGGCCTCCAGCGTGTAGCTGGTACTTTCGCCCAGCAAACCGGCGGCCACTGCCCGGCCATGGTGGGCACACAGCGTGTGTGCCAACTGCACAATGGCATTGGGGCCAATGCGATACGCCGTATGTGGCGCAGCCTCGGCGCGGGTGTTCATCCCGTGTGGTGCCGTTGTCAGCATGCGCGCACGGGTTCGTCTTCCTGCGGGCGCGGTGGCGCATGGCCCAGCACGGGCACACTGCCGGAGAAGTCCACGTCGGCGGCCAGCTCGGGCCGCGCCTCCGAGAGCGTGCGCAACTGCGAGCGGGTGAAGACCCTTTTCTCGTCGAAACCGAAATCTGCCTCCACGCCGCTGCCGGTGAACTTGAGCCGTTCGAGGTCGTAGAACTTCTTGGTGGCCGTGGTCTTGGCGAAGGCACGCAGACACCCACGCAGATAGCGGCGCTTGAACGGGTCCTTCTGCCAGGGATAACTCAGGAAGGCCTTCTTGGCGTAGAAGCGTGCGTAGTTGCGCAGCACACCCTTGAGCACCTCATCGCGCGTCATGTCGTCGGGCTGGATGATGGGCGTGACAAAGTTGTACTTGGCGTAGTCGCGCACTTCCACCCGATCGCCGAGTTCCTGGAACAGTTCAGCGAAGGGCCAGGGGGTATACATGTTCCAGTTGGCCATGTCGGGCTGCCAGTCCTGCGAATACTTGTAGGTCTCCTCGATGGTCTCTTTGGTTTCGTTTTCGAGACCGATAATGAACTGCGCCTCGGCCACCATGCCGGCTTCCTTGATCAGGCGGATGGCGCGCTTGTTCTGTTCGAGCGTGGTCTGCTTGCGGAAACGGTCGAGCTTGAGCTGCGCGGCTGCCTCAGTGCCCAGCGAGACGTGCACGAGGCCGGCCTTTCGGTAGAGCGGCAGTTCTTTTTCGTCGCGCAGAATGTCGGTGACGCGCGTATTGATGCCCCAGTGCACGGGCAGATTGCGCGCGATGAGCTCTTCGCAGAGCGCCACGAACTTCTTCTTGTGGATGGTGGGCTCTTCGTCGGCGAGAATGAAGAAGCCCACGTTGTGCTGGCGCACGAGTGTTTCGATTTCGTCGACGAACTTCTTGGGGTCGCGCGTGCGATACTTGCGCCAGAACTTCCACTGACTGCAGAAGCGGCAGGTGAAGGGGCAGCCGCGCGCGAAGTTGGGCACGGCCACGCGGCAGTTGAGCGGGATGTAGATGTACTTGTCCCACTCGAGCAGCGACCAGTCGGGCGTGAGCGCGTCGAGATCGGCAATGGGCGGACGGGCGGCGGTGGCCACCACGTTGCCCTTGTCCACATAGGCGATGCCGCGGATGTCCTGGCGGGTGGCCTGCGCCGTGCCATCCCGCAGATGCTGCATGAGCTCGACGATGATCTCTTCGCCTTCACCGCGCACGATGTAGTCGATCCACGGCGCTTCGCTGAACACCTGCTGATACATGAAGGTGGGGTGGATGCCCCCGAGTATCGTGTGCGCGGCCGGGTTGACTTCGCGCGCGATTTCGAGCGTGCGCTGCGCCTGATAGATCATGGGCGTGATGGCGGTGGCCAGCACGGCGTCGGGGCGCAGCTCGGCGAGGCGGCGACGCAGCGACTCGTCGTCGATGTGATTGGTCATCGCATCGACGAAGGTGATGTCCGTGAAGCCCGCGTGTTTGAGCGCGCCACCAATGTAGGCCACCCAGCCCGGTGGCCAGTTGCCGGCGATTTCCGCGCCACCGGCGTGGTAGTTGGGCTGCACGAAGACCAGCTTCATTGACGCGCTCCGCTGTAAGGGTTGGTTGACGCCCTGCAGGGTGCGCGTGGCGGGCTGGTGGAGCAGTCGGAGAATGCGGGGCGGGTGTGTCGGGGTTTGGATTACGCGCGGAACGCGTCAGCCCACAAACCGCGCCACCGCGGCTTCGGTGAGCTCAAACACCCGGCCATCGTCGTCGCCATTGATGCGCCCCAGCAGCCCCTCGCGCCAGTCGACGGGAATCCACGCGGTGCCGTGCGCGGCGCCCATGGCGGCGCCCACGATGGCGGCGATGGTGTCGTTGTCACGTGTATCGTTGACGGCCACCAGCATGGCCTCGTGCGGGTCGTGGCCGTGTGCGCTCACAATGTGCAGCACGGCCGGCACGGTCTCGAGCAGATAGGCGCCGCTGTACCACATGGCGCCGGTGTCGCGCACGCTCACGCCACGCGTGAGGGCATCGCGCACCTGGGTGTCGAGAAAGCCGGACAGGCTGCCACGCCAATGCTGCAGCGCGCCATGCTGCACCCGTGTTTCATAGGACTGTCCCTCATCCATGATGCGCAGCACTTCGTTATAGGTCTCGAGCCACTCCATGGGCGAGTCGGGCAGGTCGCCGTTGAGCAGTCGCCAGAGCAGCGCCACCCAAGCCACGTTGGCGGCTTGCGCCATGGGGTCGTTGTGGGTGACCGCGGTGCTGCGCACCGTGTCATACCAGAGCTGCGTTCCGCCGTCCTTGAGATACGGCAGGACGGTGGGCGCAATCCGCATGAGCGCACCATTGCCCGCACTCTGCTGCGTGGCTTCCCACCACGGCGCGCCGCCGCGCAGCGCATTGCAGAAGTCGCGCGTGGCGCGGCCGATGCCGAAGATGCGCTCGTTGGCAATGCGGAACGCGAGCTCGTCGGGGTCGAGTGCGCCATCGTCCAGCAACTGCTCGAGGGCGCGAAAGGTCAGCTGGGTGTCGTCGCTCGGTGTGCCCGCCGGACGACCGCCGGCAAACTTGCTGGGCAGATAGCCCGTGATGCGCCCGAACTCCGCCTCCCGCTCGGCCGGGTTCATGCTCTCGGTGCGATTGCCGAGGGCGTCGCCGATGGCCACACCCAGCAGCATGCCTCGCACGCGGTCGGCCAGGTCAGGCGAGTCGACCGGCGGCGCCGGTGGCAGGATGGCGAGGCGTTCGCGCGGGAGCTTGGGGATCCAGGTGTCGGGCATGACCGCAAATTATGCGATGAGTGTCAGGCGAGGGGCTCGGTGCCCTCGCTGAGGATACGGAGGTACTCCGCGTAGCTGAACAGGCGATCTCGCCTCTTCCCGGTCTCCTCGCGGACAAGCCCGATTCGCTGCATCGACTCAAGCGCCGAGTTGACAGTGGGCAGACTCAAGCCGGATCGCTGGGCGATTGCGGAAGCGCGCGACACCGGACGCTCACGCAACGCATCAAACACCCGGAGTGCGGATCCTGCGCCTCGCCCCAGTGCCTGAACGCGTTCCCGGTCCGCCTGAAAGAGGTGGACGAGTTGCTGCACGGTCGTGACTGCACCCGTGGCGGTTTCCTGAACGCCTCTGGCGAAGAACGCCACCCACGCCTCCCAGTCACCATCCCGCCGCACCGTGGTGAGGAGGGCATAGTACTTGTCGCGATGTTGCTTGAGATACAGTGACAGATACAGCAGCGGTTCGCTGAGCACTCCCTGAGCACAAAGCAGCAGCGTCACCAACAGTCGCCCGATTCGACCATTCCCATCAAGGAATGGATGAATGGTCTCGAACTGGACGTGCGCCAATGCCGCCTTGATGAGGACCGGCGTGCGTTGCGGGATGTCATGGATGAACTGCTCGAGCTGTGCCAGAGCGGCGCCGACTTCCTCTGGTGGTGGTGGCACGAATAGCGCGTTGCCTGGTCGGCTACCGCCGATCCAATTCTGCGAGCGCCGAAATTCGCCGGGGAGTTTGTCCGCACCTCGCCCCGTTGCCAGCAGATGCGCGTGCAGTTCTCGAATGAGACGTGACGATATTGGGAATCCAGCCCGGATGCGTGAGAGCCCGTGCTCCAGGGCATCGACATAGCTGGAGACCTCAGTCACATCGTCGATCGGAACGCCCGGTGTACTGTCGGCCTCGAACTGCAGCAGATCTGACAGCGTGGACTGCGTCCCTTCAATCTGCGACGAGAGAACGGCCTCCTTTCGAACGTAGGTGTACAGGAACAGGCGGGTATCCGGCAAAAGACTTGTGACACTATCAAGTCTTCCGAGAGACAGTAACGACTCATCAAGAATCTCTTGAAGGTCTTCTCCGACCATAAGTGGCGGCTTTGGGGGCAATGCGTCCGGGAGAAATGCCCTGACCTGTTCCCCGCCAAGAGAGGATACAACCCGATAGACCCCTGTCGGCCCTCGCTGCATGGAGGTCTCCAACGGCTAATTAAGAAACTTCAGAACAACGGAGCTCTAATTAAATAATCTATCATTTCTTTAATTGCTACCCCACCAACTCCTCGATCGCCTCGGCCGTGGCCTCGAGCACCGCCTCCAGCCCCTCCATGGTGTGGTCACCCATGTGGCCAATGCGGATGGTGCTGCCCTTGAGCTTGCCGTAGCCGCCGCCGATCACGAAGCCGCGCCGGGCCACGCCCTTCACGATGGCCTCGCCCGACAGACCGGCGGGCAGGGTTACTGCCGTCACGGTCGTGGTGCAGGCGTCGAGCGGAGCGTACACGTCAAAGGGCGCGCCCACGCGCTGACGGAGCTCATGCACCCAGCTCTGGGTGTGCTCGCTCATGGCCGTGTGTCGTTCCCAGCGCCGCTCGATGGTTTCCTTTGCGATGCGCTCACCCTGCACGGCCGTGGCGTAGAGCAGCGAGAGGGCCGGCGTGTTGGGCGTCTGGTTCTTGTGCACGTACTGCTCAAACTCGACCAGATCGAAGTACAGGCCGCGGGACTCGGCGGACTTCGCGTTGGCAATGAAGCGCTCGCTGGCCACGCCAAAGGCCAGCCCCGGGGGCAATGCCAGCGCTTTCTGCGATCCAGTGAGCACGAAGTCCAGGTCCCAGGCGTCGGTCTCCACCGGCACACCGCCCAGGCCCGTCACACTGTCCACCAGCACGGCACAATCGTAGCGATGGGCCAACTGCGTGAGTGCCGCAATGTCCGTGAGCACACCGGTGCTGGTTTCGCTGTGCACCACGGTGAGCGCCGCATAGGCCCGGGCCTTGAGCGCGTCCTCCACAACATCCAGCGCCACCGGCGCGCTCCACTGGCCACCAATGACGGTGGCGTCGCGCCCGCAACTCTGCGCGATGTTCGCAAAGCGTTCGCTGAAGGCGCCGTTTACCAGACACAGTATGGGTCCCGGCCGCGCGCAACGAATGGCCGCCTCCATGAGCCCCGTGGCACTGGAGCTCGACACATACACCGGCCGCGTCGTGCGAAAGACGGGACGCAGGCCCTGCTGAATACGCGCGAACAACGCTTCGAACACGGCCCCGCGATGCGGCAGCATGGGCTGCAGCATGGCCTGCAGGACTTCGGGCCGCACTTCCGTGGGACCGGGCAGGAAGAATGTGCCAAAGGGAGCCGCCATCAGGGCACCTCGAACAGCAAGGGGTACAGGTCGTCCACGCTCGCGGCTTCGGCGTCGGCCACCTTCACCACGCTTTCACGCCGAGCCACGGCGGTGAACGCAAAGAATGCGTCCACCACACCACGTACCGCGGCATCGGTGCTGCCGTCACCAATCATGGCGATGGGTTTGCGCAGTTGCAGCCGCTGCACGACCAGCGGCTTGCCTCGCTGCGTGGCCAGGGGCTGATCGCCGTCGAGCAGGCTGAAACGTCCATCGATGTCGCGCGAAAGCGAGACGGCATGCACCCGATCGGCCGGCACCCCGAGATGCAGTGCCATGGGCACAATGGCCGCGCGCAAACCGCCACTCAACAAGTGCACATGCACGCGCGCGCGCTGCAACACACCGATGAGTTCGGGGATGCCCGGCACGAGCGAGCGCTGATAGGCATCGGCCAGCATGAGCAGCTCCGACGCGGCCGGCTTGATGCGATCGAGTCGACGCATGTAGGCCGCTTCAATGGGAATCTCACCGGCCATGGCCTGCGCGGTCAGCAGCTCGCTTTCGCGCGCCACGTCTTCATCGCGCAGCGCGGCCAGCCAGTCGATACCCTCAATCGTCGTGACCGTGCTGTCGACATCCAGGACCACGGTCTTGAAGCGCGGTGCGCCGAGTGCGCGGAAGGCGGAGTTGGCGTTGTCTGAGTTCACAGCACGTTGCCTGGTGCGAGCAGACCCAGCGGGTCGAGCTCCTGTTTGAGCGCACGCATGACGCGCTGTTGTACGGGGCTGGCCTGCAACGGCAGCCACTTGCGCTTGAGTTTGCCGATGCCGTGTTCGGCGGCCACCGTACCACCCATGGCAATGACCTCGCGCAGCGTGGCGGTGACCACCTGTTCGATGCGTTGCAGCTCGGTGGCATTGCGGGCGATGAAGTTCTGGTGCGGATGGCCGTTGCCGGCGTGTCCGTAGGCAATGCCCGGATCAATACCTGCCTCGCGTACAAATCGACGCGCCACACCCAGTGCGTCGGCGAGGCGCGGATAGGGCACGGCCCAGTCGGTGCTCACCTTGCGTCCGCCCTCAGGGCGGCAGGCTGCGCCGCGCTCGTTCATGGTGGCCGGCACCGCATGCCGCATACGACGCGCATCGAGCTGCGACGAGGGCGTGTCGTACACACGAATGTCGTCTGCCATGGCGTGATGCTGCTCGGCCAGCGCGAGCCACGCATCCAGCGGCAGCTCACCTGCTTCGGCTTCGTCGGCACCTGTCTCCTCGATGTACACCATGGCCTCGGCGCCAAGGGCCCAGGTGCTGCTGCCCTCAGCCCCGCGCGCAATGTCCATGGCGCCGCGATCGAAGTATTCGAGACAGCGTGGGTGCACGCTGTTGCTTCGCCTCGCACTGACCACGAAGGCCAGGGCGTCGGCATCGCTGGCAAAGGGTACGATGAGCCCAAGCACCTGAGCGGGTAGCGGATGCAGGGCCAGCTCGGCTTCCACCACGACACCGAGCGTGCCTTCGCTGCCTACAAACCACTCGACCGGGTCATGCGTCACGCGATAGCCCACGGTGTTCTTTTCCAGCTGTGGCCTGCGCAACTCGAGCTGCTCGCCACTGGCCAGCAGTACGGTGAGTGCACGCACGTGCGGGCCGGTGGCACCGTATCGCAGTGAGCGCGCTCCACTGGCGTTACAGGCAATGGCGCCGCCCACCGTGCTTTCTTCTTCGCTGGTGGGATCGGGTGTGAACAGCAGGCCGGCTGCTTCTGCAGCACGACGCACGTCCGCCACAATGGCGCCGGCGCCCACGCGAATGCTGCGTGTGTCCGTGTCCACTGGGCCAATGTGTGACAAACCGCGCAGCGACAGCAGGACGCCGCGGTCGGTGATGGACGCACCCGTCGTGCTGCTCTGCCAGCCCGCCGGCGTGACGGGGCAGCGTTCGGCTGTGGCCTGCTCGAGCACCTCGACCACCTCCGCCACACTGCCGGGCCGTGCGACGGCATCGGGCAGCATTTCAAGTCCCGACACATCGCGCGCAAAGGTGCGACGTATGTCGACGTCGGTGCTGACGGTTGGCAGCGACTGTAGCGTCATGACTGCGGCGCGCGACTACTGGTCGCGGAAGTGCACGACACTGGCCGACAGTACGTCGGGCAGTTCGAGCAGCGCGCGACGTGTCTCCTCGCTCACGGCACCGTCCACCGAGATGGCGGCCAGCGCATCACCACCCTGCGCGAGTCGCGCCTGATGATACTCCGCGATGTTGACCCGCTGTTCGCCCAGCAGGGTACCCACGCGGCCGATGACACCCGGTACGTCGTGGTTGGTGAGAATGAGCAGCGTCTGCTTGGGATTGACATCGATGTGAAACGAGCCGATGCGCGTGAGACGCGGCGTGCCCACTTCAGGAGCGTGACCGGCCACGGCGAGCTGTTGCATGCCGCCGGCGAGCGCGACTTCGATGGTGCGCGCGCCAAGTTCCTGCGACTCACCAACACTCAGCTCGAGGCCGCGCGCCTCGGCCAGCGCCCGCGCGTTGATGAGGTTGAGACGCTCCGTTTCGATCACACCTTCGAGGACGCCGGCCGCCGTGGCGGCGAGCAGCGGCGCGGCACCGTGCGCGAGGTCGGGACTGACGCGCAGCGCCACATGACGCACGGCGCGCATGCCCTGATCGGCCAACACCGCGCGCGCCACGGCGGCGGCGCGACGCGCCACCAGCATGGCGTTGTGCAACTCGCTCCATTCGCCGCTGCCACCGGCCACGTTGAGCGAGCGCGAGAGATCGTTGCGCAGCAGGGCGTCGCGCACCGCGAGACAGACATCGCGCGACACATTGCGCTGCGCTTCGACCGTGTTGGCGCCCAGATGCGGGGTGAGCAGCAGATTGGGCGCGCGGCGCAGCGGCGAGTCGGTGGCCAGCGGCTCCACCGTAAACACATCGAGAATGGCGCCGCGGAGCTGATCGGCTTCGAGCGCCGCCAGCAGAGCCGCTTCGTCCACGATGCCGCCGCGCGCCATGTTGACCACCACCGAGCGCGCGGGCAGTCGGCCCAGCTCCCGCTTGCCGATCATGCCGCGGGTTTCCTCGGTGAGCGGCACGTGCAGCGTGAGAATATTGGTCTCGGCAATTAGCGCATCGAGTGACGGCGCACGACGCACACGCAGTGCCGTAAAGCGCTCGTCGCTGATGTACGGATCGTAGGCCACGACCGTCATGCCGAAGGCATGGGCGCGTGTGGCCACTTCACTGCCGATGCGCCCCAGGCCGACAATGCCGAGGGTCTTGTTCTTGAGTTCGCGCCCCATGAACGAAGCGCGATCCCAGCGGCCGTCGCGCATGACTTCCGATGCACGCGGAATCTGTCTCAGCAGGCCGAGTACGGCACCGAAGAACAGTTCTGCCACGGCCACGGTGTTGCCAGCCGGTGCATTGATGACGGCGATGCCGAGTGAGGTGGCCACGTCGAGCGCAATGTTGTCGATGCCGACACCAGCGCGCCCGACCACGCGAAGTCGTGTCCCGGCCTTGAGCAGCTCCGCGGAGATGCGCGTGGCACTGCGTCCGACAATTGCGTCGTAGTCGCCAATACGCTGAAGGAGTTCATCCTTGGGCAGCGTGGGCACTTCGTCCACCTGCAAAGCCGGCTCGGCTGCCAGGAGGGCCACGCCCTCGGGATCTACATCATCAGTGACGAGAACTCGCGGCATGGTGGCGGACTGGAGACAAATGAGGACGCGCGCGTGGCTGTGTACACACTACCACGAAAGGGGACGGAGACCAACAGAATCAACGGGAAATCGGCCTCAAGCCTTCCCTGTTTCTGTGATCTCCGTGTGGGTCCGCTCCGGCAGCGAGGCGCCGGGGGTGGGGCGCGTCAGAGTCCGAGCTGGCGCCGCAGGGTGTCGCGCAGGGCGACGAGCGTTTCGTCGGTGATGGCCGGTGTGTCTTCGCGGACGGAAAGCTCAACGCCGTCGGCAATGCTGACGCGCTTCCAGCTCATGACCGGGTTGCTGCTGCGCGGCGTGCCGTTGTCGAGATGCAGCGACAGTGCCGGAGCAAGGGAAGCCGCAACACGCCGCTCGAGGGCGTCGCCGGTGGTTTCGCGCATCTCCGACTTGATGGCGTCGAGGGTCTGGCCCTCGCGCTGACGGATTTTGATGGCGAGCAATTGCAGCAGATGCCGATAGCCGTAGGTCGCGGCGGTGCCGGCGCCCTCCGGACGATCGAGCAGGCCGTTGGCGACGTAGAAGCGCACCGCGCGGGCGCTGGGCATGGCCCGCGCACTGGCATTGGTGGGCTTCACGCCGGCGGAATCGACGAGCGAGGCGGCATGCGCCGCGAGCCCGCGGGCATTCCACGGGGCTTGTCGCGCGTGAGCGCGCAGCAGTTGAACGGGAGATTCGGCCATGGGATCGGCAAATATACGCGCGATCCCGCGTGGGCGCCGGAACGTCAGGTGTCACTGTTACACGCTTCGTTGACTTCTCCGACTCGCCAGGCCGCCCGTGTGACACTCCCCAGTATCACCCACCACCCACCGGAACGACCTGACGATTGTGTCGGCGAGACCCGAAGGCCTGCGACCTTTCCTGCGTTGCTACTGCGCACTACACGCGTGACGAAGCGAATGAC
This sequence comes from Gemmatimonas sp. UBA7669, assembly GCF_002483225.1. NCBI lineage: Bacteria > Pseudomonadati > Gemmatimonadota > Gemmatimonadia > Gemmatimonadales > Gemmatimonadaceae > Gemmatimonas > Gemmatimonas sp. UBA7669. The sequence continues at coordinate 58,726 of NZ_DLHL01000045.1, forward strand.
CAGTCATCCGGTTCCCGAATGATCCGGTCGCCGCCCGTTGGCTCAGCCGCTCTTGCCGACGGCCCCGGCCGCCGCATAGGCCGAGTTGACGCCGACAGCCGCTGCATGCGCCGCAATGGTGCCCAGATCGACAGGCTTCTGGAGGAAATGCAGCGCGCCGAGTCGGTGCGACGCCTGGCGCACGGCGTCATCCGGATAGGCGGTGAGCACGAGCACGGTGGCATCGGGTGAGAGCATGCCAGCCAGCGCCATCACCTGCAGACCGCCGTCGCGCTTGGCGCCCAGTCGGAGGTCGGTGATGATGAGGTCGAACCGCTGCGTGCGCAGCGCGGTAACCGCTTCGTTGAGGAAGGGTGCAGAGGTGACTTCGCAGCCTTCGACGTCGAAGAGCTCGACAAGGATGTCGCGGATGCTGCTCTCGTCCTCAACGATGAGGATGGACTTCGGCTTTTCCTGGCTCATGACCGTTTGTAGAGCGAGGACTGTGCCGGGGATGGGAGCGGTGCGGAATTGTCATGTGTGGCAATGGGTTAGTGGCATTGGTGGTCACATTGCTGACTTCATTCGGTGGCTGGTTTTCGGGCGGGTGTACGTTTGCTGACTGATTTCCGGGCAGCGATATCCGGGCGGCGGCTGCCGAACAGAAGGTGGGAGGATGGGAGGATCTGGGGATCA
>NZ_DLHL01000045.1:59453-62418 GCF_002483225.1 Gemmatimonas sp. UBA7669
ATCCCCAGATCCTCCCATCCTCACACCGTCTGTTCCCTGGCCCCCCGATCCCCTACAACCCGTAGCGCCGCAGCTTCTCCAGCAGTGTGGATCGCGCGATCCCGAGCATACGGGACGCCTGTGACCGATTCCCGTCTGCCGCTGACAACGCCACGCGAATGGCCTCACGCTCGGCTTCTTCGAGGGTGTAGACCGTCGTACCAGTCCGGCTTCTGCTCGATGCCGGCAGCTCGACCGGCAAGCCCAGGTGCACCACATCAATGGCGTCGCCGCGCGCCAGAATGGACGCGCGCCACAAGGTGTTCTTGAGCTCGCGAATGTTGCCGGGCCAGGCGTAGGCGGTGAGCGCGGCCTCCGCGGCGGGCGTCAGCGTGCTGCCGAGTGGCAGAAAATGCTGCGCCATGGGCAGGATGTCTTCCACACGTGCGCGCAGCGGCGGCAACGTGAGGGTGAGCACCTGCAGGCGGTAATACAGGTCGGCGCGAAACCGACGATCTGCGACGGCGTCGGCCAGGGGTTGATGCGTGGCCACAATCACTCGGGCCCGACTGCGCAGCAGGGTGGTGCCACCGAGCCGCCGGAAGCTGCGCTCTTCGAGGACCTTGAGCAGTCGCGGCTGCACTTCGGCGCCCAGTTCAGCGATCTCGTCGAGAAACACCGTACCGTCGTCCGCCACTTCGAGCAATCCGCGCTTGGCCTGCCGCGCATCGGTAAAAGCGCCGCGCTCGTGGCCGAACAGCTCACTTTCGAAGAACGTGGTGGACAGCGATGCGCAGTTGATCTCCACAAACGGTGCGGACGCGCGCGCGGAGCGATCGTGAATCTGCCGCGCCACGTAGCCCTTGCCAGTGCCTGTCTCACCCTGCAGCAACACGGGCGCGTCGGCGTTCTGTGCGGCGAGGGTGATGAGCTCATCAAATGTGGGTGCGAGCTGCGGGGTGTCAGCGCTGTCGGCGCGAACGCGAGCTCGCAGCAGTTCGAGCTCCTGCTTCATGCGTCCGCGCTGCGCCGCACGTTGCACCGCCTGTGTGAGCACCTCGAGATCGACGGGCTTCTCCAGCAGATCGGCGGCGCCGTGCTTCATGGCTTGCACGGCGGTACGCACGTCGGCAAATCCGGTCAGGACAATGACCGCGAGCTCGGGATCGTCGGCGCGCAGCGCGTCGAGCGCACGCAGTCCATCGGCATCGGGCAATCGCAGATCGAGCAGCACCACATCCGGCGCATGCTCGGCCACCATCTGTCGGCCTGCGGTGGCCGTGCCGGCACCACGCGCGGTCCAGCCAAAGGTGTCGAAGTACTCGACGAGCGTCTCGCGAACCGTTGCGTCGTCGTCCACCACCAGCAGCGAAAGCGTCACGAGCTGTGGCTCACGTGGCCGGCGACGGCGGCAGGGTCAACGTCACGGTGGTGCCGGTGTCTTCGTAGCTCTCGATGGCGATGGAGCCGCCGTGTTCGTCCATGATGCGCTGACACAGCGCGAGGCCAATGCCCGTGCCTCCCGTCTTGGCCGAATAGAAGAACTCGAACACGCGCGGCAGGACGTCGGGCGGGATGGCCGGCCCGCCGTTGGTGAGACGGCAGCGCCAGCCGCCGTGCGGGGCCGGTTGACTCAGGAGCCGCAGCGTGCTGCCGGCCGGCGCGTGATCGAAGGCGTTGACGAGGATGTTGCGCAGTACCTGTCCGAACTGCTCGGCGTCGAGCAGTGACATCATGGGTGACACCACCCGTTCGCGCTCGACCCGCAACTGCTTGGTGGCCAGACGGGCCCGTTCACTCTCGAGGATGTCGTCCCAGACGGCATCGGGATCGACGGGCGCGAGACGCGTGGAGTGCGGACGGCCAAACTCGAGCAGCGAGGTGACCATCCGATTCAGTCGCTCGACCTCACGCAGAATGCGTCCCACGTTGCGCTCGACGACGGCATCGTCGCGTTGCCGCATGTGCAACATCTGCGCGGCACTGGAAATGCCGAACAGCGGATTGCGCAGTTCGTGTGCCACACCGGCCGCCACTTCACCGATGGTTTCGAGGCGACGCTTCTGCTCCACCTGTCGCACGAGTCGTGCGCGTTCAATGGCCACGGCCGTCTGCGCCGCAATGACCGTGAGCACGCGCTGCGCTTCCTCGCGTGCCTGATCGGACTCGATAGGCAGGGCACGCAGGGTCATCACGCCGAGCACGGTGTCAGAGCCCACCAGCGGCACGGTGAGATCGACCTGCTCGGGTGTTTCGACGATGACGGGCCCGCCGACATACACCGCCTGCCGCCACGGCGCAGAGAGCTTGTGCACCACGTCGTCGTCGGAACGCTCGCTGCGACCCGCGTCATTGAGGACGCGGTGTACGATGCGGAACTGCTGGTTCTCATCGTCCACGAGCGCGATGATGAGGCCCGTGGATGGGATGGCGCGCCGCAGTTGTGCGGCCACCTCCTGGTAGACCTGGTCGAGCGCGATGGCTTCGGCCAGCGCAATGCCCGTGTTGATGAGGGCTTCACGGCTGCGGTGGGCGGGCGTGATGTCCACCGTGGCAAACACGTAGCCGGTGACCACTCCGTTCGTCCGCAGCGCGGTGACCTGCATGAGGAAGACCCGCTCTTCTTCGGGCGAACTGCAGGGGAATTCCCAGCGCACGAGTTGCGTATGCCCTTCACGCAGCATGCGCATGGCCCGCTCGATCTGCAATCGCGAGGGGTCGTCGGCGACACTCGAAAACACAGAGCACCCGATCACGGCCGATTCGGGCGCGATGTCGGGTGCTCCGTTGTCTGACGCGAATCGCGCCCACGCGCTGTTGACCGCGGTGATGCGCCCTTCGAGGTCCACCGACCAGATGGTGAAGGGCAGGGCGTCGAGCAGCCGCCGCGCAAACGGCGGCTGCTCGGTGGCGATGTTCACCAGAACATCACCGGCGCTTTGCGCCCTTCTTGGCAGCCTTTTTGGCTGGGGCCTTCTTGGCTGGG
>NZ_DLHL01000046.1 GCF_002483225.1 Gemmatimonas sp. UBA7669
TCAAGACAGCTGCTCGGATCCTCCAATCCTCACACCTTCTGTTCTACGGTACAGCGGACACTTAGAAGGCGGTAACAGCCTCGATCATGAACCCACGGAACTTGCCACCGTTCCGGATGTCGGTGCGGACGAAGCCTTCGTACTTCTGCTCCACCAGCTCCGCCTTGAGCAGCAGACTGGGCGTGATGAACCAGCCACCACCCACGTTGCCGCGCGTCACGGTGACATCGCTGTTCGCGCCGCCGAGGTTACCCGTCACCCGGTTCCACCGCGCACCCAGGAAGAGCTTCTCATCCTGCAGGAAGCGGTACACGCCTTCCGCCATCACCTGATCGACTTCACGCAGCGCGGTTTCCGACGCCGAGCGACCCTTCGCCTTCTCGTACATGCCGAAGACTTCCGCACCCTTCACCTTGATGAACGGGTTGATCATGTACGCGCTCAGCTTGTCGCTGAATCCCGGGTTGATGCGTCCCGAGGTGAAGTTCGCCGACTCGGTGGCCTTGTCGTTCTCGAGCACGAAGTAGTAGCGCGAGCCCGCGCGGTCACCGCTGTAGAGCGTGTTGCTGATGGCGCTGCCCTGGTTGCGCCACGAGCCCGAGAGACGCACCCGCACGTCGTCGTTGAGTTGACGGTCGAAGCCGAGCTTCGCCATCGCTGCCGGCGAGCGATCTGCGGGACGCGTGATGTTGCCGCGGATCTCACCGTTGGTCAGCGCCACCACACCAAAAAGCCCCTTGTGCTGCAGCACCGCTTCCGCCCCCACTTCCGTGGTGAACGCGTCCATGATGGCGTTGCCCACGAACGGATTGAACAGGGCCTGACCGTTGTCGGAGCGCTTGAAGTGGAAGTCGCCGTAGTTCACTTCGAAGTGACCGATCTTGACCGTCGTGTACTTCATGAGCGTGTTCAGGATCGGCATGTCGATGGGCGACTCGTCGATCTGGATGAAGCCGTCCTTGACCCAGGTTTCGTTGTGATGACGCGCCGACAGGTAGCTGGTGAGCTGAACCCGGATGCCCTTGGCCAGCTGCGCATGCATGTACAGGTTGGCCGTCGCGTTGTTGAAGCCGTTGCTGATGGGCATCAGCTTGTTCCGGTTCGGATTGGCGGCGGAACCTGCGTTGCCCGGCGACGGCTGCACGGCCGGCACGGCCACGACATCCGCCGTGTTTTCGTGCGCGAGGCCCTGGAACTGCTGGGTGAACGCCGCGCCCTAGGCGAGCTTGAAGCCGGTGTACGGCGCGCCGGCCTCCTTGCTGGTTTCAAACACGTTGAGGCCGCGCTTGTCCTGTGGACGCATGTACTGCACGTCACGCGGCGGCTGCGTGCCGGCCGGATCGGCCTGCTGCGCGGAGAGCGGCGTCGCCAGAGGCGCGATCATCGCGCCGAGTGTGACGCCAAGGGTGGTGAAGCGGAGGCGACGAGTGCGGGACATATGACGGAGTCCGATGATGTGGAGGAGTGGACTGAACGACAGGGAACCAACGAACCGCGAGCGCACGGGACGACAGTCAGTCGAGCGCGGTCGCACTACTCTTCTGCAGCAGCAAATCGAAGTGCACGTTGACGACGGGTCCCACCTTCATCGTGCCGAGCATGAGCGTCGGCGGCTTGATGCCCCAGTCGGTCATCTTCACGGGCACCTTGCCCGTCACGCGCAGTGCGCCATCGCTCGCGGCTGCGAATTGCACCGGTACCGTGATGGGCAGCGTCTGCCCCGCCAGTTGCAGCGTACCCTGCAGGCTGCCCGACACCGTGCTGCCGCGCTCGACGCTGTAGTTCTCCATCGCGAAGCGAATGGTGGCGTGCTCCTTGGCCTTGAGCGCCTTCCACATGTGCTCGTTCATCGTGCCGTTCTTGCACTCGAGCTTTGACACGGGGAAGTCGACCTGCACCTGACCTGCGACCTTGCGCCCATCAAGCACCGCAGCGATGACACCGTCGTCACTGGGAACCAGCGTGGCGTCGATGCGGTCGGCCGAGCAGTTCCACGAGCGAACGGTGGAGGTGCCGTCGAACCAGAGGCGACTGCCTTCGCGAAGCGCGAGCGGGCTCGCCATGGGGACGGGCGTGGCGGCGATGAGGGTCACCGCGGCGGTCAGTATAGCGAGATGCGAAAGCGGGGCACGCATCGGGAAGTCTCCAGCAAGCGGGAATCGTCCAGGCATTCATCGACGGCAGTCGCCGGCGTCAGTCGCCTGTGGACATGAGATTCGCACTTTGGCCAGTCACACAAGGTCGGGTGTCTCTTGAACTTTCGTGCGGGTTGCCGCCCAGCCGTGTCAGGTGGAATCCGACACCGCGGTGCAGTTCCGCACACCGGCCGCACGATGCTGCGTCAGCGTCAGCGTCGTCGTGCCCACGATGGGCATCTTGCTCACGATGCGAATGGGCATGCGGCAGGGCGACACATCGATGTTGAGCTTGATGAGTCCGATGCCCTTGAAGTGCTTGGGGTCCCGCACATGCATGACCACCACGCGCGTGCGGAAGGTGCCCGCATCCGTCTCCAGCATTTCCTCGGCGCCGACACTCACCAGCGTGGGGTTGCGCCGTTCGTCGTAGTGGCGATTGAACTGGAAGGTGCTGTCACGGTCGAGCGGCAGTGTGCGCACGAAGTACAGAAAGGACAGCTCGTCGAGCGGTGATGTGGCGCCCAGCGGCTCGCCGACGCTGTCGCCCGAGACGCGCCAGCGTTTGGCGTGCGTATCGATGTCCACCTGTTCGTCGGCACGTGAGAGGGGATGACGCTCCCGCTTCTCGAAGCGCGTGCTGGCCATGCGCGCCGGGTCGAACCATGACGTGGTGCGATCGGTGGCGCTGATGAAGCCGCGACGTGCGCGCATTTCCGACACAAAGCGCCACGGGGCCGGTTCATCGGCCGTCGCCGCTTCGACGCGCATTTCGCCCGTGCCGATGTTGCCGCCGCGGGCCACGTTCACGCGAAACTGCAGCACCTCACCGATCGCAAACGGCAGGCCCACGGGTCCTGCGTGCTTGGCTCGGGCCGGGCCGTTCTCCGGCGAGGCAGCCGACGCGCCCGTTGCAGCCACGGGCTGCGCGGCAGCCGGCCAGGGGAACACGAGAAGCCCGGCGAGTACCAGGCGGCGTATCGGGGAAATGCCCATACGAGACAGTGTCGCCTCGCTCGCCCCGCGAAAGCAGCGGGACAATGCCGCCTTTGCGTAGGACTTCCCCCGACGGAGCGCCGAGGGTGGGTCTCAATCAGTTCCGACGCGGTACGGCGATCTCGACGACGGGAAACCAGAAGACGGCCAGCGGCGCGGCGCCCGACGTGACCGTCATACGCACAAAAGGCCCGGTCGGCAAAGCCGCGCCGGCATTGAGAAAGACTCCGTCTTCGATGAGACCGGTGACGGCCGCCATGCCAAGAAACTCGTCGTGGACGAGCACCTGCACCGCCTGACCGTCAGCATAGGCCTGCTGCGATTGACCCTGAATGGCCAGCGCTGAACGCACCCGCTCGGGCGAGGCCCAGAACTGCGCGAGGGATCCCCGCTCCGGTGCGGTACCTCGAACCCGGTCAGGCTGCACCTGGCGCAGCACGCGATGGGCGTGCGCGACCAGTTCCCCCACCACTGGTGGGGTAAGCGGCATAAGGCCTGCACCGTCCTGGCATCGGGTGTCCGGGGTGCTCAAACAGACTCCGAAAGTGGTCAGCCTGCGAATAATACCGATGGGTCCGGAAAAACCAACAACGTTAGGACCCGAGCGAGCGGTTTCTTCGAAGAAGCGCCAGAAGCCGGTGCGCGACCCGAAAGAACGTCCGATGTGCCGAGAACCACACATCGTGTTGCAAAACAACAAGTTGCGTTGTCCTTCCCGGTATCGGGCGGATTCCGGAAGTCGGCTAAATGACGCCACGATGAGCGTCGGTTCGGACCGCGTGTTCTTAGGACTCTGTATTCTTACACAATTAGGACTCGGAAACCAAGGGCCCACCATGACGGATTGATGGCTCGGGTTGATTCCGGCGGAGTTCGGAGAATTTTCGGGAAGGTTTCCCCATCCGCAATGCAAAGCGCCCAGCCCTCATGACGAGAGGCTGGGCGCGAGCCAACGAGCGGGTGGATCCGGGTGAAGCGAGCCATTCGCGGGCTCGCCGCCAGAAGGGCTCAGGGGCGAGCCGGACCCATGATGTTGCGAGTGTAGAGCGCGATGACGATCGCGATGAGCGCGATCTGCCCGATCGGTCCAATGGCCAGGATGACCTTGAAGATCGAAGAGATCAGCAGCAGCGGCAGCTTGATCAGCGGCAGCAGGAAGTCCGCGTTGGCGGGATGGCTGAAGAAGGGCATCGCGAGAGTTGGCCTCGGTTGGAAGTCAGGGCGGAAACTTAAGGGTGGCCGGCCGGCTGGTGGAAGCGGGGGCAGACCGGAAACTGGGCCGTCAACTCAGCCCTGCACCGCGTCATGGGCGATAATGCCAAAATCCTGATGACCATGCCCCTCGGCGATCACGGCATCCATGCGAGCGGCGATCGAGGGCAGCGTCGCCAAGGGGCGCTCCCCAACCGTCTCGAGCATGAGTCGGATATCCTTGCGGGCCATGAGCAGCTCGAAGCTGGCGTCGAAGTTGCCCTCGGACATCTTGCGGCCGCGATTCTGCAGCATGCTGCCCGGATTGAAGAACTCGAGCAGCTTGAGCGCATCCGGTGCGCTGACGCCCGTGCCCTGCCCAATGGTGAACACGTCGGAGACGAGGGCGCCGAGGCCGATGATGAAGGCGTTGCCCATGAGCTTGTAGGCCGCCGCGAGATCGGGGCGTTCGCCCCAATACACGACCTTCTCGGCTTGCTGTTCCAGCGCGGACCGCACCTGCTCATAGAGTGCCGCCGGGCCCGACACCGTGATGATGCCCTGCCCCTTGCGTGCGGCCGCCGGCCCAATGAACACCGGGCAGTGCAGGTACTGCACACCGTCGGCCAAGAGACGCGTGACACGCTCTGCGGTGCTTGCTGGCTGCGTGGTGGTATGGTCGACGATGACCGCATCGGGCGCGAGACCTGGTCTGAGCGCCGCGACCACCTCTTCGACGACGGGATCGTCCTTGAGCACGAGATGCACCCGCGAGGCACCGCGCACGGCATCGGCCGGTGTATCCGCCACGCTCGCGCCAAAGGCCAGAAGGGCCTCGGCTTTGCTGCGGGTGCGATTCCAGACGGAGACGGTGTCGCCGCGCTGCAAGGCGGCTTCGACGAAGGCGCTGCCGAGCAGGCCGGTACCGAGATAGGCGATGTGGGGCATGGAGGGGAATCTATGTTGGCTGGCGCTGCGCAGAGGTTCGGGGAAAAGAAGGTGTGAGGATAGGAGGATCCGGGGATAAGAGGGGCGGGCGTCGAGGGACTCCCGGTTGGCGAGTCCCTCGACGCCCGCCTCTCCAATCCTCAGATCCTCGTATCCTCACACCTTCTGTTTCACGAGGCCCAGCCGCCCACCAAACACGGAAGGCAAGACAAACAAAACCCCGAGCGTGCCTGCAACGGTTCCCCCCGCCGTGGCCAGTGCAATGGCACCGAACAGCGTGTCCGTGCCCGTGCCCACCGAAAGCGGAATGAGTGACGCCAGTGCCGCCGCCGTCACAATGACAATCATGCCCACGCGATCGAGCAGCGCGCGCAGCAGTACGCCACGCGTGAGACGGCCATACTTGCGCCTGAGCGGCAGCACCGCGTCCACAAGCAGAATGGTCTGATTGACCGCCAGACCGACCACGAGAATGACGCCCACGGCCGCCTCGCGCGTGAACGGCGCCTTGGCCAGCCAGAACGCTGCGGCCACACCAGCCAGGGCGAGTGGCAATGACACGAACACCATGCCTGCCGCCCACACACTGTCAAACACCAACGCCACGGCCAGCAGCACCAGCGTCACGCCGATACCAAACACCAGCCACAGTCCCTTGGCGCTTTCTTCGCTCTCAAAGGCAAAGCCTGAACTGAGATCGCGGATCTCATAACCCGCCGGCGCCGAGACGGACTTCATGAACGCCTCGTGCGTGCGACGTGCCAGTCGTGCTGGGCCCCGGAAGTCATACACCAGTTGCCTCACATACTGCTGGTCTTCCCGCACCACGCTGCCCAATGCCTCCCGCTCAGCCACCACAGCGACGTCGCGAATGCGCACGGGCGCACCGCTGGGGGTGGGGATGAGCGCATCCTGCAATTCATCGAGGGAACGCGCCGATGCGCCAATGGCCTTGACGGTAACGGGCAGTTCTTCGCCATCGATGTCCACGGGCTGACGACCGACGGGGCCACGCACTTCGCGTGAGACGGCCTGCATGAATTGCAGCGCGTTGAGCCCATAGCGTGTGAGCGCACGGCGATCGGGCTCGATGCTGACCTGCGAGCCGCGTTCACTGGAGAACCAGCCCCCACTGGTGATACGGATGTCGCGCACACGCACATTGGTGGCGAGGCGACTGGCCAGGTCTTCGCCGATCTGCTGCAGACCCGCGTAGTTGAAGCCGCGCAACTGAATACGGAACGACGCGAAGCTGCCCCCGCCACCGCCACTGGAGAAGGCCGGCCCTTCGCCCACCACACTGATGTTGGCTCCACCCACGAGTACGGCACGCTGCGTGAGCAGTTCCTGCATCTCGAGCGGTGCCGCGCTGAACCCGCCCTCGCGCGTGAACACCACCGTCATCTGCGCGCCGGTGCCACCCGATGATGTGGCCCGTACCTGCTCCACCTCGGGACGCCCCACCACCAGCGCCTCGAACTCGGCCATGGCCGCATCGAGTGTGACGGGGTCGGAGCCACGCGGAAAGTTGATGTATACGGAGAGCGTCGTGCGGCGATCGCCCCAGAAGTTGAAACTGGAACGCGGCACCTTGACCACGAATCCGTAGCTCAGCACGCCCAGTGCGCCCGTCGTAACCAGCAGCGTGACCCATCGCCAGCGCAGCAGGAAATAGCTGACGCGCGCGAAGCCACGGCGCAGACGATGCCACGGGCGGCGCCATGATTGTTGCGCGCGGCGCAGCGTGAGCGAGTGCGTGGACGACACCCGTCCAATGGCCGGCACAATGCAGAGCGCCGCGAACACGCTCCAGCCCAGCGCCAGCAGAAAAGCCAGCGCAAAGGGCATGAAGGCCGCGCGCGTATTGCCCTGCAGGTAGAGAAACGGGAAGAGCACCACCGCCGTGGTGAGCGTGCTGCCGAGCACCGCCGGTGCCATGCGCTGCGTAGTGGCGGCGCGGGCGTTGGCGCTGTCGGGGACACGCTGCAGGCGCTCCACCACCACGATGGCGTTCTGCACGAGAATGCCCACGCCCATGCTCAGTCCGGCCAGGGTAAGCAGGTTGGCTGGAATCTTGAACACGTAGAGCGACAGTGCTGTGGCGGCGATGGCCACCGCCGTCGTCCCCATGACCACCGCCACCGCACGCCAACGCCGCATGAGCAGGAGCAGCACCAGCATCACACTGACAAAGGCAATGCTGCCACGTTTGGCGAGGTCACCGAGATCGCGCGCGAGGTCTTCGCTCTGATCACTGGTGACCTTGAGACGCACGCCCAGTGGCAATCGTGTGCGCAGGTCATCAATGGCGCGGCGCACGGCGGCAGCGGTTTCTATGGCATCGGCTCCGGCATGCCGCGATATGTCGATGGCAACCGCCGGTTCGCCGTCAATGCGAAAGAATCGGCCACGCGCGTCTTCTTCCGCACGAATGGTGGCCAGTTCATCGAGGCGAAACACACGCCCGCCTGGTGCGCGCACCGGCAGCGCGCCGAGTTCCTCGAGACTGCCCGGCTGGTCACGCAGTACCACCGTACGCGCGAAGCGGCGCCGGCCGTTGGGGTCGCGCGACTCGAGCGTCCCCAGAGCCTGCACCAGACGGGCGTTGGACAGCGCGTCGCTCAGCAGCTGCGGCGTGAGCCCCAACTGACGAAGTCGTGTGGGGTCATAGCTGACCGACACGCCCAGCGAGGTGCCCCCACGCACCTGCACACCCGACACGCCGGGCACCGACGACAAACGCGGCCCCACATCGCGATCGAGGATGCGCTGCAGTGTGCCGGGCGTGTAGGGACCGAAGATGGTGAGTGAAAGCAGCGGCGGCTCCTGCAAACCCTCCGGCACGTAGTTGGACACCGTCGGCATGAAGGCACCCGGCGGCAGGTCGCGACGCAGCAGTTCGAGCCGTTCGAGAATGCCTAGCCGCACCATCTGCACGTCGGCACGTGGTTCGAGCTCCACGGTGAGCATGGCCGAACCGTCGCTGCTGGTGCTGGACACCGACTTGACGCCGCGCACCGATTGCACGGCGGCTTCGATGGGCGAGGTGAGGAAGGTTTCCATGACCTCGGGCGAGGCCCCGGCCCAGAAGGCGCCCACGGACAGACGCGGCAGCTCCACGGTGGTGCGTGTGGCCAGTGGCAGGCGCGTGAAGGCCAGGCCGCCCGCCAGCAGCAGCGCCACACACAAGGCCCACACCACGGCCGGGCGCGAGGTTGCGAAACGAATCACGGGATCATCGCGCGTTCGCGGCGCCCTTCGAGCAGCGCGTACACCGTGGGCAGCAGGAAGAACGTGACCAGCAGTGCACTGATGCTGCCGCCAATGATGCCGGCCGCCAGCGGCTGATACAACGCGCCACCACTGCCCCAGCCAAAGACCAGCGGCAGCACGCCCGTGACCGTCGTGATGCTGGTCATGGCGATGGCGCGCAGACGCAGCGCCCCGCCCTGCACAATGGCCTCGTGCACGGGCAGGCCCTGTTCGCGCAGGCTGCGAATGGCGTCGAGCTTGACCACCGCTTCGTTGTCGGCCATGCCGATCATGACCACGATGCCAATGAGACTCACGGCGTTGAGCGACTGCCCCGTGAGCCAGAGAAAGACAATGGCACCCGCGCCGGCCAGCGGCACGGTGAGCATGACCACGAGCGGAATGGTGAAACTGGCAAACTCGCCGGCCAGCACGAGAAACATGAGCGCGGCCGCCAGCACGAGCACCAGTGTGAGTTCGTTGCTGGTGCGCTGCCGTTCGGCGTCGGCGCCGCCCACCTGCCAGGTGACGCTGGGCGGCAGGGTGAGTGCAGCCATGACGCGCTGCACATCGGCACTGGCCTTCGCCGTGCCTCCCTCCTCCACCAGACCTTCCACGATGGACACGGGACGCTGCCCCACGCGCACCACCTCAAGTGGCGCTCGCGTTTCACTGACCTGCACCAGTTGCCCGAGCGGCACGCCGCGCACGGGCGTGCGCAGGGCCACGCTCAGATCTTCGTTGCTTGCGCCGGTGTAGCGCACGGCAATGGGCGTGCGGCGATCGGTTTCACGCAACTCGCTGGCCGCCACGCCACCCAGCGCGCCACTCAGGGCACTCGAGACCGCCGAGGGCGGAATGTTGCGCTCGGCCAGTCGCGCGCGCTCGAGCCGCACCTCCACCACGGGCTGCGTGGCCGCGTAGGCATCACGCACATCGGATAGCGTGGGCAGGGTACGCAGGGCGCCGCGCACGGTGTCGGCCCACTGCTGCGCTTCGGCAGGTGAGGTGCCCGACAGCTCCACCCGCACGAGCCGCCCTTCGCGGCCAATGAGCGAGCCGAATTCCGACTGGCCCGCGAGATCGATGGCGAGGGCCCCACTGGCCAGATCGGGCAGCGCACCGCGCAGCGATTGCGCAAACACCGCCGCCGAACGGCCCTCGGGAATGCGCACGATGAGCTGCGCGGTGGCACTGGAGCCCGGATCGGCGCCGCTCAGCACCTCCTCGTCGGTGGCCTTGCCCACACGCGCATACACATCACGCGCGCCAAGCTGCCGCGCCGCCTGCTCGATGCGCGCCACCTGTTCCGTGGTGGCCTCGAGCGCCGTGCCTTCGGGCAGCGCCACCTGCGCCACCAGCACACCTTCGTCGACGCGTGGCAAGATTTCCTTGGGCAGCGCGATGATGAGTACGATGGTCACCGCGAGCGTGACCAGCGCCGCGCCACACACGGCCACAGGATGCGCCAGCGACCAGCGCATGCCATGCTCGTAGTAGCCCGCGAGTCGCGCGCCGAAGCGGTCGAGAGCGCCCGGCTCCTCGGCTTCCGCCTTTAGGGCTTCTGCCCTTAAGGCTTCCGCGGGGTCGGCTATCGCTGTTTGCCTTTTGCGCCGCCCCACGATCATGACCGGCATGAGCGTGAGCGCCAGCAGCAGACTGGCGGCCACCGTGGTGACCACCGACAGTGACAAGTCCCGAAACAGCGCCGCCGCCAGTCCGCGCACAAAGATGATGGGGCCAAACACCAGCACCGTTGTCAGCGTGCCCGCAAACAACGGCGCCGCCACTTCGTCGGTGCCGGCAATGGCGGCCTCACGCAGCCCCATGCCCTCGCGGCGTTTGCGTCCCACCGACTCCGCCACCACGATGGCCGTGTCCACCAGGAGACCCGTACCCAGCGCCAGTCCACCCAGCGACAGCACATTGATGGACACGTCGAGCGCCTGCAGCGCCACGAGCGCCATGAGCACCGAGAGCGGCACCGTGAGACCGATGGCCAGCGACAGTCGCCAGTCGCGCAGGAACACGAAAATGACCAGCAGCGAGAGCAATCCGCCGGCCACGATTTCCTGACCGAGATTGGACAGCGCATCCACCACGAAGTCGGCCTGCGCGGCCACCACGGTCATGGGCAGCGTGGGAAACTCCTGCTCGAGCTGCGCCACCGACGCCATCATGCGGCGTGTCACGGCCACCGTGTTGGAGCCGGCGTCCTTGTAAACCACGAGGCCGATTGCTTCCGTGCCGTCGAGACGCGTGAGTGTTTGCGGATCGGCGAGACCCAGTTCCACCGTGCCCACATCGCGCAGCATGATGCCGCGTCCGGGTGGACCCACCGGTGTTTCCAGCAGTTCAGAAGGCGTGCGGTATTCGGTGAGCGTGCGCACCGAGAAGCGAAACTGCCCGCGGCGAATGGTGCCGCCCGCACCGGTCACGTTCTGCGTGCGGATGGCGTTGGCCACGTCTTCTGGTGTGAGGTCGAGCGCGCGGAGACGATCCGGGTCCACCGACACGCGGATTTCGTCTTCGGGCGCACCAACCACGGCTACACTGGCCACGCCCTCGATCTGTTCGAGGCGACGCGCATGCACCTCGGCGGCCGTACGGGCCAGCGTGCGCAGGTCGCCGCCGCCCTTGGCGCGATCGGTGCGCACGGCCAGTACGGCGATGGGCCGCTCGCCCGGATCACTGGTGAGCAGCGTGGGCCGTTCGGCGCGCTCAGGCAGTTGACCGCGCGCCGCATCGAGCCGCTCGCGCATGGCCAGCACCGTGCTGCGCATGTCGGTGCCCCAGGCAAAGCGCGCCGTGGTGGTGGCTTCGTTGTTGCGGCTCACACTGCGCAGTTCCACGAGCCCCGGCGTGGCGGCAATGGCCTGCTCGATGGGCTCGGCCACGAAGCGCGACACCTCGGGTGCGGCCGCGCCCGGATACACCGTGCGAATGGTAAGCACGGGCAACGAGACATCGGGCAACAGAGACACGGGCAGGCGCGTAAGCGACACCGAGCCCAGAAGCAGAACCGCGAGAATCGCCGCCACCGTGGCCACGGGGCGGCGCACCGCTGCTGCAGCTAGCGACACGGTGGCTCCTAGGCGTCAGGCGTGCGCACGCGCACGGGGGCGTCGTGCGTGAGCGTGAGATGCCCCTCGATGATGACCGGATCGCCCGCCTTGACGGGGATCTCCCCCGTGACCGAATCGGGCAGCACTTCGGTGAAGCTGCCGTTGCTGCGGCCGGGCAGTATGTACGTCCATTGCGCCCGGCCGTCGCGCACCACAAACACCAGCGGCCGGCCATCGCGTTCGATGACCGCCTTTGCCGGCACGAGGCGCCGATTGCGAAGCCGCGCGGCTTCGAGTGACACATCGGCGTACATGCCGGGCCTGAGCGCGCCATCGTTGCGGACACGAACCAGTGCCCGTCCCGCGCGCGTCACCGAGTCCACCAACGGCAGCACCGCCTCGATGCGCCCGGGCAGGCTCCGTCCGCCCGTGGCGGCGCTGGACACCACCGCTTCACCACCCACACGAATGAGCGGCAAGTCGTGCTCCAGCACCTGCGCCTCGATGCGCAGATTGCGCGTGTCCACCACGGTGAGCAGCGGCTGGCCGGCACCGATCTTTTCGCCCACGGCCACGTCGATGGCGTCCACCGTGCCGGCGACGGGGCTGCGGATGACGGCGCGATCCTGCTCGAATTTGGCGCGCTCGAGTTGCAGACGGGCCCCGGTGAGGCCGGCCTTGTTCATGAGCGCTCGGCGCTGCTCGGGCGTGGGGCCCTGTCCGGTCACGAGCGACTCGGGCACATAACTCTCGAGAAAGCGCTGTTCCGCCTCGTCGCTGCGGGCCGCGGCCTCGCGCACGGCCAATTCAAACGGATACGCGTCGAAGCGCACCAGTTCCTGGCCCTGCGTGACCTGCTGCCCCGGCCGCACCAGCACGCGCGCGACCGTGCCCGGCACCTCGGCCTTGAGCTTGACCACCGCGTCGCTGCGCACCTGGCCCGTGGTGGTCACGCGGAGCACAAGATCCGCATCGCTGGCCTCCTCGGCGGAGACCGGCAGGGCGAGGGCCGGGCGTGCGGCATCGGCCGAATCGGCGGAGGCCGACGCGGCCGAGCTGTCGCTCGTGGCACTGTCCCCGTCGGCCTTGGCACAGGCCCAGAACGCGGTGACGGAGGTGGCGAGGACAAGCAGCCGGCGCGCTGCGTGGCGTTGGACTGTCAGCACATGACGGGACATGAGGGGCACAGACTTGATTGGACGGCGACGACCAGACATTGGGCGCCGCCGGGTTTCCGCGACATAGTAACGTCTGGACGTGGGGGCTGCATCATCATTCGGACGCGCATCGGGTAGAGTCACATTCAAGTCAGCGATGCCCGACAGTCCGCCATCACTTACCCCCATGGCGATGGAACTCCAGGCGTTGCAGATCATCGGGCCCGGTGGTGGCGATGTACACGCCGGCGGCCGTCACGGCGCGCACGTCCTGTGTGCTCCGCAACGTGCGCACGACATGGCGTCCCGTGCCGGGGTACACCACGTCCCATTGGCGAAGCCTGGCGCCGCGGGGAAAGTGACGCGGGATCCACAGGGAGCCATCACCGCCGGACACGATACCTGACGGATCGAATGGCGGTTTGGTACGGGGGATGGAGTCCTGCACCACTGTGGCCCAGCCCTTCCGATCACCGGCGGTCACGGCAACGGCTGGAGCCGACAGCGCCTTGCGAAATGGCGCACGACCCGACGCGATGGACTCCACGACATATGGTGACGCTCGGACCACCACCACCTGTCCGTCGGGTGTCATGCCCCACCCATCTTCGGGGCGGTAGGGAATGACGTACTGTGCCAGGTTCTTTCCGACTTTCATCGGCCGCGTGAGCAGCGGATGCAACAGGTGGCCCAGCGTGTCCACCTGATCGCGCCTCGGGGCCCATCGCACCAGCGCGGCGCTGGGCGCGGTGGCCCGGTGCGCAAATGTCTTGAAAAGCAGATGACCACGCGCGTCGGCCAATGTCAGGTCACCCGGACCGTCTCCGTCGATGTTTGGGAACGGTACGGTGGCGCCGAATTGCAGCTGACCATCGAGATACTGGATGCGGCGAAGCACGACATCCACGAGTGCGGTCGAGTCGCCACGCAATGCGACGAGGCTGCGCAGTTCGCGGAACTCGCCCGGTCCAGCCCCGATGCGCCCGATGTCGCGAAGCGGCTTCCCCGCGGCGGTGAGGGCCTGCAGGCGATTCTCCCCTACGTCGAGTAGCAGTACGCGTCCGTCGGACAGCACACGCACCGCAGTGATCGCGGTGTATTCGTAGCCGGTGGACCAGACGGGCGCGCTGAAGTCGGGTGCTTGGGCGGCTGACGTTGTCGCGACGGCCACGAGCCCGGCAAGCGCCGCGAAGTATCGGATGAACATATTCTTTGCGAATTCGCTGATTGGCACGATTGCAACTCCCTCTATACAACTACGTGGTTTGCGAGACGCTATGGCGAAAGGTTGGCAAGCAATACCTCGACTTGCCTTGTAAGCACACGTGTAACCCCGACTGATTCACCGCGCCTTGCACCCCGTACCGCCGACAACCACCGCCCCCTGCGGATACGGCGCCGCGCTGTAGCACAGCACACGCGTCCCGTCCCGATCGAGCTCGGCGTCTGCGAGCAGCCTGACTTTGCCGGAGGCGGTGCCGTCGAACGGGACGACCATCTCGCGAATGGACAGATAGTCGCCATCTCCTCGATGTGTCTTGTCCGTGCGCCCCACGATGACGCGGTAGCCATTGGGCTGCTCGGTTACGGACAGGATTTCGTCCGACACCCCCTGTGGCCCCCGTTGCACCACCATGGACTTGCCTTCCATCGCAAAGTACAGGGGCTCGAATCCGGGCACGCGCACCATGCTCACGGCACCCGTCGTGATGTTGATGCGCTGGATCACACCGAGCCGCTTCGAGGCCACCACGATGTGTTGCGTTGCTTCGTTGCAGAGCATGCGCGAAGCGACGACGTGAGACCAGAACAGGCGATTGCCCTGTAGTGGATGACCAACCTTGTAGGTGCCCAGCGATTGCGACACGACATACTGGCCGTCGCGAACGGACAAACGGTGCACGATACCCTGCGTGTCATGAACGCCACTCACCCACAGGGTACCGCCGAGCAGGCAGGCGGCGTCGACCTCGAGCGGAACACTGTGGGCATCGATCAGCGCAATGGAGTCTGTTACGCGGAACCGACTCACCCGACGCAACGCTGGGTCAAAGACCAGCAGTGCGTCGCGCGCGGGGCTGACGCTGACGGCCGAAATGTGGCGGACTTCTCCGGGCCCCGATCCCGCCTTGACGCCCGAATGCAGCAGTCGTCCGGACGACGACAGCAGTCGCAGGTACGGTGCGCCGGATTCGACCACGACCACCCCGGAGCGAGTCAGTAACATGTCTTGGGGCTGCTCCAACGCCACACCGCGATCCGTCTCCCCGCCAAACACGACGCGACCGACCTGCGTCTGCGACTGAGCGGCCGTTGGGACCATCGCCACACAGAACGCCACCCATCCAGAACGCCAATTCATACCACGAGTCTCCCACGTCATGCGGCAGTGTACAGGTAATGAGCGGACTGAACTCCGCCTGGCCAAGCTACCGGTCGTTACGCAATTGATCCAGCATCGGGCAAGCGCTCACCAGACTAACACGTTCCTTGCCCCCACGCCCGTCATCGGTTTAGCTTCCCCGGTCTGACGTTTCCGGGCCAACCGGGGCGTCAGGCGGTCCTACCCGGCATTCATCCGACCGGGCAGCCGCAATGCGCGCGTAGCTCAGTTGGATAGAGCGTCTGCCTCCGGAGCAGAAGGTCGCAGGTTCGAGTCCTGCCGCGCGCATGGCCTGGCCCCGGTGCCTCCGGCCCGATCCGGCGGCCACGCCTCCCCAACGGTCTCCTTGCCTAGTGCACGTCGCCGAGCTGAAGCGAAAGTCGGTTCCTGAACTCCTGGCGCTCGCAGAATCCCTGCAGCTCACCAGCGTCACGGGCCTTCGCAAGCAGGAGCTCATCTTCCGCATCGAGCAGGCGCTGCTCGAAACGGATACGACGCTCTATGGCGAGGGTGTCCTCGAAGTCCTGCCCGAAGGCTACGGCTTTCTGCGCGCCCAGGACTTCAATTACCTGCACGGCCCCGACGACATCTACGTCTCCCCCTCCCAGGTCAAGCGCTTCGACCTCCGCACCGGCGACACGGTGATGGGCGAAGTCCGGCCGCCCAAGGAATGGGAACGGTACCTCGCGCTTCTCAAAGTGGAGCGCATCAACGGTGGTGACCCCGAGCAGTCGAAATTGCGAAGCGCTTTCGATAACCTGACGGCCAAGTACCCCGACGAGCGCATTCGCCTCGAACGGAAGAACGGCGAAGTCGCGACCCGCATCTGCGACATCATCGCGCCCCTCGGCAAGGGACAGCGCGCCCTCATCGTGGCCCCGCCCAAGGGTGGCAAGACGATCCTGCTGCAGCAGCTCGCCAACGCGATCGTCGAGAATCATCCCGAGGTCACGCTCATCATCCTGCTCATCGACGAGCGGCCGGAAGAGGTCACCGACATGCAGGCCAGTTGCCCGCAGGCCGAGGTGATCTGCTCCACCTTCGACGAAACTGCCGACCGGCATGTGCAGGTGGCGGGTATGGTGCTCGAGAAGGCCAAACGGCTGGTGGAGAGTGGCAAGGATGTGGTCATCCTGCTCGACTCCATCACGCGTCTGGCCCGCGCGCACAATGCCGTGGCTCCGCAGGGCGGCAAGCTGATGTCGGGTGGCATGGAAGCCACCGCCATGCAGAAGCCCAAGGCGTTCTTTGGCGCGGCCCGCAAGCTGGTGGAAGGCGGCTCGCTGACCATCGTGGCCACGGCGCTCATCGAAACCAACTCGCGCATGGACGAGCTGATCTTCGAGGAGTTCAAGGGTACGGGCAACATGGAACTCGTACTCGACCGCAAGCTGGCCGAGAAGCGCATCTTCCCCGCCATCGACATCAACAAGTCGGGTACACGGCGCGAAGAACTGCTGCTCACGCCCTTCGAGCAGCAGCGCGTGTTCCTGCTGCGCACCTTCCTGGCCGACATGCCCAGTGACGATGCCATGCTGTTCCTGCTCAAGCGCATGGAGCAGGCGGAGAACAATCAGGAGTTCTTCAAGCAAATGGCGGAAGGGTGACATTGGCGGCCGCTCCCGGCGGGCGTCTGCTCGCCGTGGACTGGGGCGACAAACGCATCGGGCTCGCCATCAGCGATGAGCTGGGTATGCTGGCCTCGCCGGTGGGCATCATTGCGCGACGGGCGGGCAAGCGGCCACCACTCGCGGAGCTCATGCGGCAGGCCGAGTCGCTGGGTGCGCGCGGCTATGTGTTTGGACTGCCACTCGACCCATCGGGCGACGAAACCGATCGCTCGCGCGAAGTGCGCGAGGTGGCGGGCAAGCTGGCCTCGCGTCAGTCGCTTCCCGTGCGCCTGGTGGACGAGCGTTTCACCACCTCGGCGGCGCTGCGCAGCATTCGGGAGCAGGGTGGCTCCACTCGCGGCAGAAAGGGCGATGTGGATGCGATGGCGGCGTGCGTGCTGCTGGAGACGGTGCTCAGGGCGACGGCGCAGGGGGTGGGGATGGGGGAGGTGGTGGATGCGGGGGGCGGGGATGGTGCCGGGGAGCTTACTCCGGGGTAGCAATCCACAGTTTTGGGACGTGCGACGTGGGTGGTGAGTGCGCGTGGTGCAGAGGCGAGATCACGCGGTCCGCAACTCCCGGATAGCGCGATGCGGCAGCATGCACCACTCCCACTCACCACCCACGTCGCATCACCCACGGCTGCGGATCGCGCACCACAACCCTGACCGCAGTTTTCCCTCCCCCATCAAGCCCGTATCTTTTTCGAATGCCCCGCCGCCGCTCCCCCATTCGTCGTCTCGCCCTGCTCGCCGTTGGCATTGTCATCGGCGCCGTGCTCATGCGCGAAGTGCGGGGCTCGGCCGACGCCGATGGCAGTGCCACCCGCGTGATCATTCCGAGAGGCGCGAGCATGCGTGCGGCGGCGGATTCGCTGGCCGCGCACGACATCATTGGCTCCACGCGGCTCTTCCGCTGGTATGCATCCTTCCGCGGCAACGCGCGCGCCATCAAGCCCGGCACCTACCTGCTGCCGCCGGGCGCCGGCTATGCCACCGCGCTCGACGCGCTGGTGAACGGCAAGGGCATCATGACCACGGTCGTAATTCCGGAGGGCTTCGACCTGCGCGACATCACACCGGCGCTGGCCAAGGCGCTTGATGTGCCGGAAGACTCCGTGCGCGCGGCGGTGACCGACACGGCGTGGATCAACCAACTGGCCATTCCCGTCCCCTCGCTCGAGGGCTACCTGTTTCCCGCCACCTACGCGTTTCCCGAGGGCACGACGGCGCGCGAGGCGGTGAACGCGATGATCGAGCGTTTCCTCGACGCCTGGAAGCCCGAGTGGGACGCGCGCCTGCAAGCGCTGAGCATCACGCGGCACGACGCGCTGGCCATGGCCAGCATCGTGGAGAAGGAAGCGCGCAAGCCCGAAGAACGTCCCATCATCTCCGCCGTGTACTGGAACCGCGTGAAGGCCGGCATGCTGCTGCAGGCCGACCCCACGGTGCAGTACGCCCTGCCCAAACACGTGGGCCGCGTGCTGTACAAGGATCTCGAGGTGGAGTCCAAGTACAACACGTACAAGCATACCGGGCTGCCACCCGGTCCGATCGCCTCGCCGGGCGCAGCCAGCATCGAGGCCGCGCTGACTCCCGCCGACGTGCCGTATCTGTTCTTTGTGGCGCGCGCCGATGGCAGTCATCAGTTCACGCGCACCTTCGAAGAGCACACGCGCGCCATCGCGCAGATTCGCTCGGCGGCCCGGACGTCGGCGGCCCGGGCTTCGGCGTCGCAGAGCGGCCGCTGAGCGCGGCCCTGCACTCGCCATCGCCCGCCAGCAACGACCGTCCCATGCGTCTGTCGCTGCTCATTGCCACGTACAACTGGCCCGAGGCGCTGGCGGTGGTACTGCAGGCGGTGCGCAAGCAGGACGTACTGCCCGACGAGGTGCTCATTGCCGACGACGGGTCAGGGCCGGCCACGCAGGAGCTGGTGATTCGCGCACAGCGGGACTTTCCGGTGCCACTGCATCACGTGTGGCACGAAGACCGCGGCTTTCGCGCCGGCGCCATTCGCAATCAGGCCATCGCGCGTGCCACGGGTGACTACGTGCTGCAGATCGACGGTGACATCGTGCTCCATCGCGCAGCCGTCGCCGCGCACCGAAGTTTCGCACGACGCGGATCGTTTGTGCAGGGTTCGCGCGCGCTGTTGTCGGAAGCACGGACACGCGCTCTGTTGCAGCGGGGCTGGGTTGAACCCGGTCCGTTTGGCGCCGGTGTCTCGCACCGCATCAATGCCTGGTACGCCCCCTGGTTGGCGCCGTTCTCTGGCGGCAGCCGTGATACGGTGGAACGCATTCGCGGCTGTCACATTGCCTTCTGGCGTGACGATCTGCTGCGCGTGAACGGGTACGACGAGGCCTACGAAGGCTGGGGCCGCGAAGACAGCGATCTCACGCTGCGTCTTGGACACGCAGGGGTCGTGCGACGCAATCTCAAGTTCGCCGCGGTCGCGTATCACTTGTGGCACCGGCAGAACAGCCGCGATGCGCTCGACCGGAACTCGGCGCGACTGGACGAGGCCCGTCGTTCGGGCCGGGTGCGCGCCACGCTGGGCCTCGATCAGTACCTGCACAACACCGACCTCCTGCTGGAGACCTGATGCGTTCACGACCATCCGACCGAGGTGGCCACCGTTCACGTGGCCCTGGTCCGCGTGCTCCACGTTCTCATGAAGCAGCGACGACCGGCGGCGATTCGGCGGTGGTGAACCGGCGCGGAGCACAGCGCCTGCGCCGCGGTCATCCGTGGGTGTTTCGCAGCGACATCGAGCGCTTTCCGGCATTGCCGGCCGGTGTGGTGCGGGTGGAAGAGTCCAACGGCGCGCCGCTCGGCTGGGCGTTGTGGAGTCCGGCGTCGGAGATTTCGCTGCGGCAGATCGAGCGAGACGGCGCGCGAGCAATCGACGCGGCGTGGTGGCACGAGCGATTGACGCTGACACTGCGTCGGCGCGACGCACTGGCGTCACACGCCAACGCCTATCGTCTGGTGCACGGCGAGGGCGACGGGCTGCCGTCGCTGGTGGTCGATCGCTACGACGAATGGCTGGTGGTACAGCTCCTGTCGGCGGGACTCGAAACACAGCGCGAACACATCGTGGCCTCGCTGCGCGAGCTGACGGGGTGCCGCGGCATTCTGGCGCGTCACGATGTGCCGTCGCGTGAGCGCGAGGGCCTGGAACGCAGCGTGGAGCTGCTGTACGGCGAAGTGCCGCGCACGGTCGAGGTACGGGAGCACGGCGTGCGATACCTCGCCGCGCCGTGGGATGGTCAGAAGACCGGCGCATTTCTCGATCAGCGCGAGAATCGCGTGCTGGTTGGGCAACTGGCGCGCGGGCGCGCGCTCGACTGTTTTGCCTATCACGGCTCGTTTGCGCTGCATCTCGCGCAGCGCGCCGAGCATGTCACGGCGCTGGATATATCGGCGCCAGCGCTGGCGCGTGTGGCCGAGCACGCGGCGCGCAACGAGTTGCACAACATCGACGCGGTGGAAGGCGATGCGTTTGACGTGCTGCGAGCCTGGCATCGGGAAGGGCGGCAGTTCGACACCATCGTGGTGGATCCGCCGGCGTTTGCAAAATCACGCGCTGCGCTCGACGGCGCGCTGCGTGGGTACAAGGACATCAATCTGCAGGCCATGAAGGTCCTGGCGCCGGGTGGGACGCTGTTCACGGCGTCGTGCAGTCATCACCTGTCGCGTGGATTGTTTTTCGAGATGCTGCAGGAGGCGGTGGGAGACAGCGGGCGGCGGTTTGCGCTGCGTGCGTTCACGGGGCAGCCGGTGGATCATCCGGAGATCATCGGCATACCGGAGACGGGGTATTTGAAGGGGGCGGTGCTTGAGAGTATGGATTGAAGGGGGGAATTTCGCTTGAGGGCTCGATGAAATCGGGGCGCGATCCACTGCCGTGGGCTATGGGCTGTGAGCTATGAGTGGGAGTGGTTCATGCTGCCACATCACAGAGTCCCACGCATCGTGCACCGCGGAAACGGGTAAGCCGATCCCCCGGATTACGCGATGCGGCCGGGTGAACCACTCCCACTCATAGCTCACAGCCCATAGCGCACGGCAGTGGATTGCATTTCGAATTCTTGCTGATAAGGAGCGAGCTACGCCTCGCATACCACTACCCTCAGCGCTGACACTTTCTGCACGCATACGTACTGCGCCCCGCCTGCACGGAACGCACGATGCGCGAACCACAGCGCGCACAGGCCTGCCCTTCCCTGTCGTACACCCGCCACTCCTGCGGCTCGTCGTACGGTGAACCATCGTGAATGCCACGGTTGTAGTAGCGCGTTGCCGGCGCGGTGCGCAGTGCTTCCTGAATGCCGTCGCGCAGTCGGGTAAGACGCGCGGTTTGCCGCGCGCCGGTGAGCGCGTTGGCCGGAGTCTCCGGACTGATGCGCGCCAACCAGAGTGCCTCCGACGCGTAGATGTTGCCGACACCTGCCACCACGCGCTGATCGAGCAGCACCGGTTTGATGGGCGCGCGCCGCGACGCGAGTGCGTCGCGCAGGGCGTCGACGGTGAAGTCGTCACTCAGTGGTTCCGGCCCCAGGTCGGGCAGCACAAAACGGTCGGGCGCGTGCCAGCGCACGACCGCAAAGGCGCGCGAGTCGACCAGACTCACGCGCATGCCCTCGCGCGTGTCGAGTCGTACCCGTTCGAAGCGCGGCGCGTCGCCGCCCACGTCGCCAAAGGCCCAGTCGCCGGTCATGCGGAAGTGCACTTCCAGCACGCTGCGGTCGTCGAGGTGAAGCAACTGGATCTTGGCCCGTCGCTCGACCAGGCTAACCTGGCGGCCGACCAGCGCACGCCGGTGGGCCGGGGGCAGGTGCCGTGCCGCCGAGGGGTGCAAGACGTCGACGGCGGTCAGGGTGTGGCCGAGGACGGCGCTGCGGAGGCGGCGGGCGGCGAATTCGACTTCGGGGAGCTCTGGCACGGACCAAAGAGAAGCGTAAGGTGGACGGCGTAAGGTGGACGGCGGGAAGGGGGAGAGGACGGCGTAAGGTGGGAAACGTAAGGTGGACAGCGCGAAGGGAGCTGCGCAAATGGAAACAGCGATAGCCACCAATCGATTCCCAATCCTTCGCTTACGAATCGCCACATCACAAAATTGGGTCTTGCGGATTTCTCGCACGGCCGTAAGTTGTCCACATTCTTCCACAGCCCCGAGGGCTACTCCCATCAGTTCGCCACGCTCCCTCAAGTACGAGTACGAGCTCTACGTCGAGAGCGAAATCGAGGACTACAAGGACTCGGTGTCGCGCGCGTCATTGCTCAAGATCGGCGACGAGGCCGTGGAAGTCCTGCGCAAGTCCGACCAGATCGCGCTCACCGAACTGCTGGTGTGGCAAGAGGTTGACCGCATCATCGCGCGTCGCCTGCGCCTGCCCACCTACGCCACCTGGAAGCGCCGGCGCCTGAAGATGCTGGCCGAGTTCCGGACGCCGGAACACTGGGGCATCGCGCCGGATGCGGCGTTTGTGCGCGAGTTGGCCGACTCCACCGACTGTCATGTCCTCGTGGCTGGCGCTGAGCGCGAGGGCCCTGCCCTCTACCTGGCTGCGCGCGGTGCCGCGGTGACGGCCGTGGAGCCCGAGGAAGACGCCGTGGAGCGCGTCGTGAAGGCCGCGCATGCTGCCGGCCTCACCGAGCGGGTCCGTGGCCTCTGCGCCGATCTGGGCGGCTGGGCGCCGGACGTGGCGCTGCATGCGGTGGTGTGCACACCCAGCGCGTTTGCCGGTCTCGATGTCATGGACCGCGCGCGGGTCATCGAGGTGTTGCAAAGCGCCACCGTTGACGGCGGCGTCCATCTCGTCGAAACCATTGCCGCCGGCACCGACCGACTGCCGCTCGAAGAGCTGCACTCCCGCTACCACGGCTGGACAATCTCCGTGGAGCGCTCGGCGGGCAGCCGAGAAACTTTCATGGCGCGGAAAGCCACCGTAACTGCAGCGTAGAGTTTTGAGTTTTGAGCTTTGAGTTGGGACGAAGGCGTGTCGCGAAGCGACACGCTTTTTCGTTTCTGTGACGTGTCAGGTGGACACCATGTGATGGCGGACACGGCCATGAAAATGCACGAAACGTTTGCCGCATAAGGAGTTGCCGAATCAGAACGATTTGGCACCATCTCTGCTACATATGGGGCATCACCGCACTCGGCGGTAACACATCGCAATTCCAGGGGTGGAGGGTCACCCATCATGCGTATCAAGCATCTGCTGCAGGAACTGGCCAACGAACAGGAAGCGCTGGGCATCGTGATTGCCGACGGTGGCCGCGGCGACGCGACGGCCACGCGTTTCAGCGCGTTCGTGTGGGGGCCAGTGCCGGACGAGGCGGAGCTTCCCGCCGAGACCGTCGAACTGGTAGCCGCGACGGCGTAATCCGCACGTTGGCGACGGTGCAGCGGCTTTCGCGATAGCCGCTCCCGCGGCTCAGCGGGCCCTCAAAACGTGAAAGGCGTCGGCAGACATGCCGACGCCTTTCGCGTGTATACGAGTTCGCTGGGAAGCGAATTACGCCGCGGCGGGTGCCGGAGCCGGAGCCGCCTTCTTGGTGCGCTTGGTCGCCTTGCGGGCGCCCTTCTTCGCAGCCTTCTTGGCACCCTTCTTTGCCGCCTTACGCGGGGCCTTCTTCGCGGCCTTCTTGGTCACCTTCTTGGCGGCCTTGCGGACCGTCTTCTTCGCGGCCTTCTTGGCGCCCTTCTTGGCCGCCTTCTTCGCGCCCTTCTTCACGGCCTTCTTGGCGGCCTTCTTCACGGTCTTGCGCGCAGCCTTCTTCGCGACCTTGCGGCCACCCTTCTTCGCCGCCTTCTTGGCGGCCTTCTTGGCAGGAGCCATTTGAACAACCCTCTCACGAGAGGTGAAAACGCTCACTTTCCCCCGGTGGAAAGGTGAGCACACATCCGAGGCGGCGCATGCACCGCGACCGGATGTGCTACGCGGCCTCCCGGAGGAGCGCGCAGCGTGGAGTCATGATGCGAGTCGCGAGCGGACGAACAGCAGCGGCATGAGCCACCGTCCGATGCGGCGCAGAACGCGCCGGCTCAGCAGACCGGAACCACGACGAGATGGTGATGGGGGGGAGGGCGCCGATGGGGCCGCGACGTGTGGCGGCAGCAGCGCACGCCGTCGCTCCGCGCAGCGGCGCGATCAACGACGGCGAAGGAGAGGTCGGTGCGCCAGCGGCACCGAACTCGCAAATGGGGGTCGACAGATCGACCGTGGCCTGCAGGTGGAACTCGTGCCGGTAAATCGCCACGCGTTGCCAGTGAGGACTGCGCGTCCCGGTCATGCGCGCATGGCAGGACAGGGAACGGATGTGGACATCTCGCGCAAGTCGTTGTATTGACGCGAATATACGCGTGGATAATTCCAACGCGCAATAGCGCGTATAAAGAACGCGCGCGATTAAGGAAGGCAACATTCCCGTTCGCGACGTTTCCCGACCGGTTCACCGCCCGTCGCGCGCACGCGGCGGATGCTGTTGGCGCCGACGCGACGCCGTGTAGCTTTGTCGTCTCCCCCTGAACAACTCTCCGCTGCCCTCGGGCGGCGTTTGCCTGGAGCGACATGAAAGCGCTGGTGAAGCAGACTGCGGCCCGTGGTCTGACGCTGACGGAAGTGCCCGAACCGAAAATCCGCGACGACGAAGTGCTCATCCGCGTGCGGAGCGCGGGCGTCTGCGGCACCGACGTGCACATCTACGAGTGGGACGCCTGGGCCTCGGCGCGCTGCAAACCGCCGTTCATCTGCGGTCACGAGTTTGCCGGCGACGTGGTGCAGGTCGGCGCGCTCGTCGAGAGCGTGAAGGTCGGCGACCGGGTGACGGCCGAGGGGCATATCGTGGACGAGCGCTCGCTCTTCAGTCGCACCGGCAATGCGCACGTCGACCCGTCCACCCGCATCATCGGCGTGGACCGCGACGGCTGCTTTGCGGAGTACATCGCGATGCCGGCCACCAATGTCTGGCACCTCGACGAGGCCATCAGTTACGACATCGGCGGCATCCACGACCCGATGGGCAACGCCTTCCACACGGCGCTGACGGCCGACATCCCGGGCAGCGTGGTGCTCATCACGGGCTGCGGACCGATCGGTGCGTTCGCGGTGGGTATCTGCAAGGCGGCCGGTGCGTCGCGCATCATTGCCACCGACGTGAACCCGCGGCGTCTCGAACTGGCGCGCCGCATGGGTGCGCACGACGCGGTGCATCCGGACGCGGCGCGCGAGGCGGTGATGGCGGCCAGTGACGGACACGGCGCCGACGTGGTGCTCGAGATGAGCGGCGTGCCGAGCGCGGTGCACCAGGCGTTCGCGCTGGCGCGTCCCGCCGGCCGGGTGAACATGCTGGGCATTCCGTCCAAGACCATCGACGTGGATTTCGCCTCGGAGATCATCTTCAAGGGGCTGACGATTTACGGCGTGGTGGGACGGCGGATGTACGACACCTGGCATCAGATGTCGCGCTTCCTGCGGTCGGGGGCGTTTGATCCGAGCCCGGTGATCACGCATCGGCTGCCGCTCGAGGCGGTGGACGAGGCGATGCATCTGATCAAGTCGGGGGAAGCGGGGAAGATCATCTTTACGCTGTGACGGCTACCGCTGTCTTTGTGAACTGCAACCGCAGTCGACTTGCTACCGCAGTCGGGGAACAGCTACTGCAGTCGGAACCGCACCCGCGGTCTGGGCTACCGAACCTGCGGTTTTGGACTGCTACCGCGGTCGTGGACTGCTACCGCAGTTGGCGTCACACATCGGTCGGAGTCGTCAGCCTGTGATGTGGGTCAGCGTCTTGGTCATGGTCGGGGCGACCCCGACCCACTGCCTGGGCTCACGACCGCGACTGCTGTTTGACCCCAACTGCGGTAGCGGTCAAAAACCGCGGTAGCTGTCCACGACCGCAGGTTCGGTAGCCCAGACCGCGGGGGCGGTTCCGACTGCAGTGGCAGCGCCCAGACGGCAGTGGCAAGTAGACTGCGGTAGCAGTCAGCCCCAACTGCGGTAACCAACAACATCGTAAGCCATGTCCCTCAATTCCGATCTCCTCGCCGAACTCTCCGCCCTCAAGGAAGCCGGCACCTACAAGCGCCTCAATCACATCGAGTCGCCGCAGGGTCCGCGCGTCCGCATGGAAGGCCGCGGCGAAGTCATCGTGCTCTCGTCCAACAACTACCTCGGCCTCGCCAACGAGCCCGCGGTCGTGGACGCCGGCATCGACGCCCTGCGCCGCTATGGCGCCGGCACCGCCAGCGTGCGCTTCATCTGCGGCACCTTCACCGTGCACCGCGAACTCGAAGCCGCCATCGCCCGCTTCGTCGGCACCGAAGCCAGCATGAGCTACGTCTCGGCGTGGAATGCCAACGAAGCCCTCACGCCCACCATCGCGCGCGAAGGCGATTTTGTCATTTCCGACGCCCTCAACCACGCGTCCATCATTGACTCGGTGCGTCTGGCCAAGGCCATGACCAAGTGCACCACGGCTGTGTACAAGCACGCCGACATGGACGATCTGCGTGAGAAGCTGCGCGCCAACAAGAGTGCGCCACGCAAGATCATCTGGACCGATGGCGTGTTCAGCATGGAGGGCGCCATCGCCAAGCTGCCCGACATTCTGCAGATCGCGCGCGAGGAAGACGCCATTGTCGTCATGGACGACTCGCACGCCACCGGCGTACTGGGTGCCACGGGCCGCGGCACGGCCGAGCATTTTGGTGTCGTCGGCGAGGTGGACATCATTACCTCCACACTCGGCAAGGCACTCGGCGGCGCAGCCGGTGGATTCATTGCCGGCTCGGCGGCGCTCTGCGACATCATGACCCAGCGCTCCCGTCCGCAGCTCTTCAGCAACGCACTCCCGCCCACGGTGGCCGCCAGTGCGCTCGCCGCCGTGCAGTTCACCGAGGCGCATCCCGAGCGCGTCACGCGGCTGCGCGAGAACGCCAACTATTTCCGTCAGGCCATCCAGGACGCAGGCTTCAAGCCACTGCCGGGCGAGACGCCCATCGTCCCCATCATTGTGGGCGAGACGGCGCTGGCCATCCGCATGAGCGACCTGCTGCTCGAGCGTGGCGTGTTCGTCACCGGGTTCGGCTTCCCCGTTGTGCCCAAGGGCGAGGCGCGCGTGCGCTGTCAGGTGAGCGCGGCCCACACCCGCGACGACCTCGATGCCGTGGTGGCCGCCTTCAAGGAAGCCGGCAAGGTGGCCGGTCTCCTGTAAGACATCGCATCACCAAGCACTCATGATGCCCTAATGCATTCGTAATCCCCGCCCTCTCACCGAGCGGCGGCCCGGACTGCACACTCTCCCCGTCGGCCTCGGTCGGCGGGGATTGTATTTGCAGGCATCACTCAAGCGATGGAGTGGCGATGCGCAGACGCTGGCAATTCAGACGGCCCCTCGCATTCATCGCCTCCGCCACATTCAGCGCAGCCTGCATGGACAGCACCGCACCCTTCCTCATGGACCTGCCACGTGAGGTGCGCAGTGTGCAGACGGCCGTTGGTTATGGGACCAACGGCAGTTGGCAGTCGGTTGTGCAGAACGGTCGCATCACGGCCATTCGCGAGGTGGTCGGCCAATTCGGCCACGTCCGATTGCGCGTGTATGCCTACGACAGCACGGGCCGCGTGCGCGACTACAGCGAGCGTCTGTTTGCCACGGGAGACTCGCTCCTGCTCAGGGCCAGCGACCTGCCCGACAGTGTGCCACTCGCAGCGGATGCGGTGGGGCACGAGCCGTGGGGGCGCGACATCCAACGCATTGCCGTGCACTTCCGCGCCGATGTGGCCATGCTCGCTGCAGGCCGCTCGCGCGTCCAGCCGGTCACGTTCTCACGCCGTGAGCTCAAGCGCATCGTACTCCACGGTGCGCGACTCTACGATGTGGCCACGAAGCAGGGGCAGATCAGATAGCGCGCCCGGTCGCACGCCACACAAACCGCAGCGGCCAATCCACGGCTTTCGAAATGCCAATGCGCGGCGTGACCAGCACCTCGGCGTCGGGCACGGGCTGACTCGGCAGAATGCCAAGCGCTGAGCCGCCCGTGAGTGACCAGCCATCACAGCGCCGGTCCACACCCAGCGCCGCGCACAGCTTGCCTGGTCCATCAGAGAGCGCACGGTCGCTTCGTGCCTTCGGCCGTCGCGCGCGCATGAGCGTCACACCTTCCGTGGGCTCGATGGCCCGGATGAGCACGGCCGCGCCATAGCCGTCTTCGCGCGTGACGGCATTGAGGCACCAGTGCATGCCGTAGATGAAGTACACATACGCGGTGCCGGGCGGCCCGAACATGTGCCAGGTGCGCGGTGTTCGACCCACGGCCGAATGCGACGCCGGGTCATGCGGACCGAGGTAGGCCTCCGTCTCCACGATGCGTCCACTCACCACGCCGTCATCGCTCTCATGGCGCAGCGTCGCGCCGAGCAGCGCACGTGCGACCACATCCGCCTCACGATCAAAGAACGAGGCCGGCAGAAAAGCCAACGGGGGAACCATCGCTGAACGATGATTCCCCCGCGGCCTTCTGTGAACGACGGCGGCTTACTTCTTTGCCGCCTTCTTGGCCGGAGCCTTCTTGGCCGGCGCGGCCGCCTTCTTGACGGGCGCCGCCTTCTTGGCCGCAGGAGCCGCCTTCTTGGCGGGCGTCTTGACCGCAGGGGCCTTGGCCGCAGGCGCCTTGGCCGGAGCCTTGGCCTGCGCCTTCTTGGCCGGTGCCTTGGCCGGTGCCTTGGCCGCCTTCTTCGCGGTCTTCACCGCCGCATCCTTGGCTTCCGCGGTTCCGTCATTCACCGTCTTTGCTTCCGGCACCTTGGCTTCCGTTGAACTGGCTTCCGTTGGCGCGGCTGCCGCAGTTACCTCGACCGCAGGCATCTTGGCTGCCGTCGTTACCCCGACCGCTGTGCCCACTACGCCGACCATGAGCAAGTCCGCCGGCGGCACCAGGCCCTTGCCTCGCGCCATGCCCCGTCCGCCAATGCCTCGCGCACCCATGCCACGCGGCGCTGCCGGCATGGCCGCTGCCTGTGCGGCCTGGACAGCCTTCTGCGCATCGTCGGCCACCTTGAGCTGCTCCACGATGCTCGCCGCATCCGAGGCGCGCGCCACTTCCCAGTCGTCGCCACGACGACGCAGGTCGATGAGGTTGGCATCGTGTGCGTCCTGCAAAATGCGCTCGAACATGCGCGGCGCCAGCGACTCACTGTCGCGGCCCAGCAAGTCAAACGCACGCTGACGCGCCGCGCTCGCACTGGTGACGGCGTCAGCCTCCACCAGCGACTCGACAGCACGACGCACCAGATCGAAAGCATCGCTGCGCGTGAGACGCTCACCCGAGCGGCCCACATTGTCGCCAACCGGCGCACTGGTGAACGTGGCCGGCACCGCGAGCGGCGCAGCACCGCGTTCGCCGCCACGTTCGCCACCACGATCACCGCGGTCACGGTCACGCCCGCGCCCACGACCGCGACGTCCGCGGCCACCCTCGCGGCCGCCCTCTCGGGCCTCCCGCTCCACCGTGTCCGCCGCCTCATCGGCCGCAGCGTCGGCGTCGTACCCGGCCTCACCCGGAAGCGGCCGGATACCAAGCGCCGCCACTACCGAATCAGGATCGGTGACGGTCTCTTCGGCGCGCACAGCGGGGACCTCAGTGGTTTCGCCCAAGGGTACGGCATCGATCGCGTCGTCGAGCAGATCGGTCGCCGCGTCCTCATGCCGATCCTCACCACGGTCACGATCGAAGCGATCACGGCCACGTCCACGACGTCCACGACGGCCACGACGATCATCGCGGTCGGCATCACGCGACACGTCACGCGACACGTCGGCAGCGGGCGCCGACGCAGCGGCCATCGGCAGCGGCGCACCATCCGGTGCGTCCACTTCCATTTGCCCGCTCTCCAGCTTGGTGACCTTGAGCAGGCCGCGCTGCTGCGCTTCCGTCACGAAGCGTGAGAACTTGGGATGCCCGAGGTTCTTCTCGTCGAAGGAGGCATCGATTTCCTGCATGACCTGCTTGAGACGGTCCGAGCGCATGACGTCGCCGTTGCGCTTCATGCGGCCCACCGCCTCGGTCACCAGCTCCCACGGATCCCAGCGCGTGGTTTCGTCTTCGCCCGTCTTCACGAGGCCGGCGAGCGCGTTGTACGAGTAGTACTCGTCGCAGTTCATCACCAGCAGATCGCTGGACGATTCACGGATGCCCACGCCGATGACGTACTTGCCGTACTCCTTGAGCTTGATGACCATGCTCGAGAAGTCGGAGTCGCCGCTGAGCAGCACGAAGGTGCCGATCTCAGGGCGCGTGAACACCAGCTCCAGCGCGTCGATGGCGAGGCGGATGTCGGTGGCGTTCTTCTTCGACGAGCCGTAGGCCGGCGCGAAGATGAGATCGATGCTCGCTTCGGTGAGCGGCACGATGTACTGCGGATAGCGACGCCAGTCCGCGTAGGCGCGGCGCACCGCCACCTTGCCCTTGATGATGTCCGACGAGAGGAGATTCTTGAGCTCCTCCTGCAGATCGGAGCGAATGCCCATCGTGACGTTGTCGAAGTCGATGAGCATGGCCGCGTTGGGCGCGTGGGCCGGTGGCGCGGCGTTGGGCTGCGCGACGGGCGCCATGGGCGCCACGGCCGAGGGGCTGCGATGGAACGGCGCAATGGCACGGGCGGGTGACGACCCGCCCGACCGGGAAGGATGACGACTCATGAGTTACTGGCCTGAAAACGAAGCAGGGTGATCGAGCGCGTTCGCGTGGAGCGCCGATGCGCTCATGGTGTTCGCACTCAGCGCGATCGCACGCGCGAGCTCTCGTCGCCGCACCTTGCCGCTCCCAGTCATGGGGAACGTGTCGAAGAAGCGCACGAGATCGGGAACCTTGTCGGCCGACATGGTGTCACGGGCAAACCGCTTGATTTCGTCGCCCGTGATGACGGCCCCTTCCACGGCCACGATGCACGCGCAGACCAGCTCTCCCATGACGTCATGGGGCACACCGATCACGCAGACATCGTCCACCGCCGGATGTGCGCGCAGGCGATCTTCGAGGTCGCGCGGATAGAGCTGCTGCCCTCCGCGCGTGATCGTCTCCTGGCGCCGTCCGAGAATCCGCACCGTACCATCCTCGTCGATGATGCCGAGGTCGCCGGTGAGGAAGTATCCATCCGGCGTAAGCACCTTGGCGGTCTCGGCCGGCATGCGGAGATAGCCCCGCATGAGATTGGGGCCGCGGACGGCGAGCTCGCCGACCGACTCCGGCCCGTGCAACTGACCCGTCACGAGGTCCATGGACATGACCTCCACCCCGGGCAGGGTGCTTCCCACACTGTGGCCGCGTATGTCATCACTGTCGCCGAAGCGCGTGATGGACACGACCGCACCGGTTTCGGTGAGGCCGTAGGCCACGAGCACGTCGCACCAGCGACGCACCTTGCGCACCAGCGCTTCACCCACGGCCGTGCCGGCCATGAGCCCCGTGCGCAGCGACTTGAGTCGCGACGCATCGAAGCTGTCTTCGCGCATGAGCAGGTGATACTGCGTGGGCACGCCATGCAGCACCGTGACCTGCGTGCGGATCATCAGCGTCAGCGCCTCGGCCGCATCAAACGCCGGCTGCAGCACCAGCGTGGCCCCACTCGCCATCGTGCCCAGCATGGCGCTGAAGCCGAAGATGGCAGAAAACGACACCGCCGTCAGCACGCGGTCTTCGGGCGACAGCTCGAGGACCTGGGCCGTGCGGACGGCGTTTTCGACCAGCGCGCGATGGGACAGCACCACCCCTTTGGGTTTGCCCATCGTACCCGACGTGTACAACACCGCGAGATCCTGCGTGTCGTCGTCGGGCACGTCCGGCAGACTGCGGCCGGCCCCTCGCGACACCAGATCTTCGAACTGGAAGATCCGGTCGTCGTACCACAGATCCTCGTCGCCCACCGTGACCACGTACTGCAGATCGGGCAGGTCTCCCAGCAGCTCTTCGAAGCGCTGCAGGAAATCCACCGCGCCCCACTGCTCGATGGTGACGACACAACTCACTTCGGCGTGTCTGAGCTGGTAGCGCAGGTCGTGCACGCTGAGCTGCGGACTGACGGGCACCAGCACGGCGCCAAGCCGTGCCGCCGCCAGGGTGGCAATGATCCACTCGATGCCGTTGGGCAGGTTCACGGCGATGCGATCGCCGCGGCCCAGGCCGAGTTCGGACAACGCGGCCGCCAGGCTGGACGCGTCGGCGTCCACCTGCTGGTACGTCCATGTCCGGTCCCCTGTCGTGGCCAACGGGCGCGTGGGATGTTCCTGCGCGCGCTGGCTGACGAGAGGGGCAAGGGACCACGAGGCTGCCATCTCACTCCGGGATCGGGTACAGCCACGTAAATTACCGACTATGAACGAGATGCGGAAGCAGACGGACGAGTGGGCCACGCCCGGCAGCCCCCGCGGGCCCGAGAGCGCCCCGCGTCAGGGCCTCCCG
This sequence comes from Gemmatimonas sp. UBA7669, assembly GCF_002483225.1. Taxonomy (NCBI): domain Bacteria; kingdom Pseudomonadati; phylum Gemmatimonadota; class Gemmatimonadia; order Gemmatimonadales; family Gemmatimonadaceae; genus Gemmatimonas; species Gemmatimonas sp. UBA7669. The sequence continues at coordinate 32,215 of NZ_DLHL01000046.1, forward strand.
ACGCGCGAGCTGCCCATGCGGGACGGCCGGTCACGGGCCCCGTTCCGCACGCGGCTCTTTGCCATGCTGCTGCTGTTCGCCGTCATTCCCTCGGTGGTGGTGACACTCGTCTGGGCCGGCGCCGCGCAGCGCATGCTCTCGCGCTTCTCCGCCCGCTCGGCCTGGGAACGCATCGCCGTGAGCGGCGAGTCCGCCTTCCGCAGCCTCGATCGCAGTACTCTCACGCCGGCCCAACGGGCGGCCATCGAGCAGCACGAAACCGAACTCCGGGAGTCGGCGCAGTTGGCGCGGCGCTTCGACTTTGTGGCCGGCCGCTCCATGCGTCTGGTCATCGTCGGCGCCCTCGTGCTGGTGGCCCTCGTGGCCGTGGGCGCCTCGCGTGTGGCCGGCCACCTCAGTCGCCAGCTCAGTCGTCCGCTCGATGAACTCGTGGGTTGGACGGGCCTCATAAGGCAGGGACGTGTGCTGCCTGACTACGGGGAGCGCGAAGGCGCGCCGGAGTTTGAGGTGCTGCGCAGCGGCATGCGCACCATGGCCCGCGAGCTCGCGGCCGGCCGGCAGCGCGCCCTGGAAGCCGAACGCGCCGAGGCCTTCCGCGAGTCGGCGCGGCGCTTTGCGCATGAACTCAAGAATCCGCTCACCCCCATTCGTTTTGCCGTCGACCGGCTGCGGCGCGCGTCGCCGCCGGAACTCAGCGACACGGTGGAGGTGCTGGCGGAGGAAGCCGCACGCCTCGAAAGCATGGCCAAGAGCTTCGCGCAGTTCGGTCGCCTGCCCGATGGGCCGCCGGCCGAGGTGGACATGGCGGAGCTGGTGACGCGGGTGGCGCGGAGCACGGTGCCCGAGCGGCTCACCCTCGACCTGCACTGCGACGAGGACCTGCCGCTGGTGACGGGCTATCATGAGCCGCTGGTGCGGGCGGTGACCAACGTGCTGCTCAACGCCGTGGACGCCTGCGGCAACACCGGCACGATCCGGGTGCATGTGCTGGCCGCCACGCTGGGCGACGAGCCGGCGGTGGGCGTGGATATCGGCGACACGGGCCCAGGCATCCCGGCTGACACCCTGCCCCGCATCTTCGACCCCTATGTGACCACCAAGCCGGGCGGCACCGGTCTCGGGCTGGCCATTGCCGCCCAGACGGTCCGGGCACACAACGGACACATTTTTGCCGAGAGCACCGTAGGGCAGGGCACGACCATGAGTTTGCGCATCCCGGTCCACGGGATCGCCTGATCGTTTCGCGGCATCACCCAAGGCTCACCATGACACAGTCCAAGCAGAATTCCGAGGTGCTCCGGGAAGTCGAAGCGGCGATCCGCGAGGCACAGCAGACGGCCCAGGAGGCCGCGCGCGATGCCGCCGCGAACGCGCGCGAGGCTGCCGCCGCCGCTCGTGAGGACGCTGCCAACGCCCGTCAGGACGCTGCGATGGCGCGCTTGGGTGATCTGCAGGTCACGCGCAGCGGCGACGGTACCCGCATTATCACCCTGCCCGGTGCGAACGGAGAACCCGTGCGCATCGAGGTTGGCCCCAACGGCGCGGTCGTCACCGGTGACCAGGTTTCGCTTACCGGGGCTGCGGTGCAGGCGCCAACGGCGCCTCGCCGCAAGCAACTGCCCGAAGGTCTCGTGGACATGATGATGGTGATCTTCGGTTTCGTAGCCGTTACCAGCATCGGCACGCCGCTCGCCAAGGCCTTCGCCAAGCGCTGGGAGCGCAAGGGTGAGAGGGAGCAGCAGCTGCACCTCGCACAGCGCCTCGAGGCCATTGAGCAGGCCATCGAAACGGTGGCCGTGGAAGTGGAGCGCATCAGCGAAGGCCAGCGCTTTACGTCCAAGCTGCTGGCCGAGCGGGCGCCGAGCGAAATGGATCGGGTGCGATGAGCGCGCAGGCACAGGAGCGGGCCGTCGACCCCGCGCAGCTCGAGCGGGAGATCAGCGAGCGCGTGGAGCAGGCGGTGTCGGAAGCCGTCAATGCGACCACCGAACGCACCGTGGTGCGCAATACCGGCCAGTCACCCATCATCATTTCGGAGAACAATGGGGAATCCGTCACGATCGACTTCAAGGACGGCAACCTCATCATCTCGCAGGACGGCAATACGCGGCAGATCCCATGGCGCGATGCGGTGCCCCAGGGCGCGGTGGACATCGCGCAGTCCATGGCGGCCATCGTGTTCTTTCTTGTCGTGGGCTGGCCAATCGCCCGCGCCATCGCACGTCGTATCAGTCGCCGCGGCGAGACACGCGCCACCGACACCGTACTGCGCCAGCAGTTCGAGGCGCGCTTCGAAAATCTCGAGCGCAATCTCGACACCGTGGCCATCGAAATGGAAAAGTTGTCGGAGGCGCAGCGCTTCACCACCAAATTGCTCGCCGAACGCGGCGAGCGCGTGACCGTCCCAATGCACGAACGTTGAGGCCCGCGTGCCCAGTGTGCTGATCGTGGACGACGAGCCCAACATCCGACGGATGGTGGGCGCGTTGCTGAGTGCGGAAGGTTACGATGTGCGGGACGCGGCGGATGGCGTCACCGGGCTCGCGCTGGCGGAAACGGCCGAACCCGATGTGGCGCTCATCGACCTCATGATGCCAGGCTCGCTTGACGGACTGGGCCTGCTGGAAAAGCTGCGCGAGCGCCGGCCCGACGTGCCGGTGGTCATGATGAGTGGACGCGCCGCACTCACCGATGCCGTGCGCGCCACCAAGCTGGGCGCGTTCACGTTCCTCGAGAAACCGCTCACACCCGAAGGGGTGCTGCTGGCGCTGGCCTCGGCCTTCGAACTTCGCCAGGCGCGTCGCGCCGCAGCGGCGTTACGCGAAGACCTCGGCATCTCCGGTGAAATGATCGGCGACTCGCCGGTCATGAAGGACGTGCGCGCCTTGCTCGCGCGTGTGGGGCCCACCGAAGCGCGCGTGCTCATTACCGGCGAATCGGGCACGGGCAAGGAACTCGCAGCGGCCGCGCTGCATCTGGCCAGCCCGCGTCGTGACCGGCCGTTTGTGCGCGTGAACTGCGCGGCCATTCCGCGCGATCTCGTCGAAAGCGAAATGTTTGGCCACGAGCGCGGCGCCTTCACCGGCGCCACCGACCGCCGCATCGGCCGCTTCGAGCTCGCACACACCGGCACGCTCTTTCTCGATGAAGTCGGCGACCTGGGCGCCGAGGCGCAGGCCAAGCTGCTGCGTGCCATCGAAGCGCGGGAAATCGAGCGGGTGGGCGGCGGCAAACCCATCAAGGTGGACGTGCGCATTCTCGCCGCCACCAACAAGGACCTGGCACGCGCGGTGGCAGACGGAGCGTTCCGCGAGGATCTGTTCTTCCGCCTCAACGTCATTCCCATTCAGCTGCCGCCGCTGCGTGACCGACCGGGCGACCTTCCCGCGCTCGTGCGCCACTTCTCGACGCGGCATCGCACCCGCACGGGACGGCCCCTGGTGTCCTGGCGCGACGATGCGCTCGCGGCACTCAGTGCCTACCACTGGCCCGGCAATGTGCGCGAGCTGGCCAATGTGGTGGAGCGACTGGCCATTCTGCACGCGGGCAGTGAGGTGACCGCGCGGGATGTGCAGCAGGTGGTGCCGGCGGTGGCTATGGACGCGGCCACGGGGGCCGGTGTGGGGATGGCGGATGCTGGGGTGTTGCCCGGCGAAGGCCTGCCGCTGTCGGACGCGCTGGATGCTTACGAGCGGCGGCTGATCTCGGCAGCGCTGGCGCAGGCGGATGGGAATGTGGCGGAGGCGGCGCGGAGGCTGCAGACCGATAGGCCCAATCTGTATCGGCGCATGCGGCGGCTGGGTTTGTCGTCTACTGCTGGGACTTTGGGAGATGAGATGTGAGAGATGGGAGGATGAGACAGAAATGGATGATTGAGATGTGAGCAACCAATGAGATG
>NZ_DLHL01000047.1 GCF_002483225.1 Gemmatimonas sp. UBA7669
TACGCGGTTCACCTTACGCGGTTCGTTAGTCCCACCTTACGCCGTCCGTTGGTTCCACAACTTCCGCGTCACCTGCAACAACACCACCCCACTCACGACAAACACTCCCGTCAGCAACCACGCATCGTTCAACCGCGACGCATCACCCGGCGCATACAGGAAGTTGCCGATCGCAAACAGCGAGCTCCAGATCACCAGACAGCCCGACACCCAACCGGCAAACGCCAGCCCAATGCGGTTCTCCTCGGCTACTTCGCTGTCACTCACACCAGCCTCGGCACGGATCGCTGCCCAGCCCGGACCCACCGGCTTCACCTTCTGCACGAAGGACACAAGCGTTGCCCGCTCCGTCGTCGGGCCGACAAACGCCGTGATCAGCCAGGCCGCCGTCGTGATGCCCACCTGGACGATGGTCGTAATCGCAAAGCCCGCATCTGGCATCAGCTTGGGCACCAGCAGCGAGGTCAGCAGCGAGACCACCATGGCCACGATCTCGCACCATGCCGACACGCGCCACCAGAACCAGCGCGCGATGTACAGCAGGCCCGTACCCGCACCAATCGACAGCAACACCTGAAACGCCTGCTGCGCCGAACTCATGGTCAGACTCAGCAGCGCGGCCACCACATACAGCAGCACCGTCGAAAGTCGGCCCGCGTTCACGTAGTGCGCTTCCGTCGCGTCGGTCTTGATGAAGCGGCGATAGAAGTCGTGCACCAGATACGACGACCCCCAATTGAGGTGTGTGAGAATGGTGGACGAGTTGGCCGCAATGAGTCCGCCGATCATGAGCCCCACAAAGCCGACCGGCAGAAACTTGAGCATGGCCGGGAAGGCCGAGTCATGGCCGATGAGTGTCGCGTCGGCCTGCGGAAAGGCCGCCTGGATGGACGCGAGATCGGGATAGACGATGATGGAGCAGAGCGCCGTGATGATCCACGGCCAGGGCCGCAGCACGTAGTGCGCGATGTTGAAGAACAACGTACCGCCCAGCGAATCCTTTTCCGACTTGGAGGCGAGCATGCGCTGCGCGATGTACGAGCCGCCGCCGGGCTCAGCGCCCGGATACCAGTTGGCCCACCACGAAATGGCGATGGGCAGAATGAAGATCATCAGCGCCAGCTCGGAGAGTCCGAAATTGGGCATGATGTCGAGGATGGGCTGGCCCGTGCCGTCGGACAGCGACATGACCGGCTGCGCATCGCCGGCGCCCTGCACCACCTGCTGCGTGGACAGGCGCGACACCAGCTCCTTGAGGCCCACCCAGGCACTGGCTTCACCTGTCAGCCGACGTGCGACTTCGACCAGCGAGAACCACGCCGCCGCGAACACGGCCGTCATCTTGATGAAGAACTGAATCATGTCGATGACGAGCACGCCCCAAAGACCCGAGTGCGCCGCAAACACCACGTTGAGCAGGCCGGTGATGATGATCGTCTGCCACGCCGGCATGCCAAAGAGGATGTTGGCGATCTTGCAGGCGGCCAGCGTCACCATGCCCATGATGAAGCAATTGAAGAAGAGGCCGAGGTACACGGCGCGGAACCCGCGCACCACACTGGCCTCTCGGCCTGAGTAGCGCAGTTCATAAAACTCGAGGTCCGTCAGCACGCCCGACCGGCGCCAGAGCCGAGCAAAGAAGAACACGGTCGCCACACCCGTGAGCACAAAGGCCCACCACTGCCAGTTGCCAGCCACGCCGTAGCGGCGCACCTGCTCCGTCACCCAGTTCGGGGTGTCAGACGAGAACGTGGTGGCCACCATGGAGAGGCCGGCCAGCCACCACGGCACCGAACGGCCGGAGGCAAAGAACTCCGAGGTGCTGGAGCCCGAGCGCTTGGCCAGGAAGAGGGCGGGGACGAAGCAGACCAAGATGGACGCAGCGACAATGACCCAGTCGATCCAGGAGATGTTCATGCGCGGGGGTGGGGGCGCGGGGAGAGTGCGGGGGTACGTGGGCGGAATGTGGGGGGTGGGCCAGCCTGTGGCAACGCGTCTCGAACCACAAGCGCCTCGGCCCAGTACACGGTCACAGACTCAACGCCAGGCAAACAGTGTGAGACTCAGGGCCCGGACCGTGACCAAAACGTCCGAATATTCACTTCAGGACTCTCAAGTCCGACTGTGCGGCACCCGACCTTTGAGAACATCGGGCGTGGACGGGGACCGAAGACGGCTCTGTCCGCCCGCTTCCGTAGTCGCTGTCCAATGCCTCTCGACACCACAACGCGAATGCTGGCCCCCTTCCTCGATCGGCTCACCGACGAGGAGCTTGATGCCATTCCCTATGGCGTCGTCCGTCTCGACAAGTCTGGCCAGGTCCTGTCCTGCAATCAGGCCGAGGCCGACAATGCCGGCCTCACGGGCCGTCCGCTCGGGCGCCACTTCTTCACCGAGGTGTACCCCAGCGCCAATGTCCCCGAGTTTCACGACCGGGTCATGGAAGGCGTGCAGCACGGCCGACTCGACGCGACATTCGGCTTCACGTTCAGCTGCGACATCATGCCTCGTCGCGTGCTCGTGCGCGCCTACTATGCCGGGCGTACCGACAGCGTATGGCTGTTTTTCGCCAAGCCCGACGGGTCGCCCTTCGATCTCAGCCCTGCTCAGACCCCGAGCATCCGCCCGACGCCATCGCACGGCATCGATTTGCGGACGACGCGCGTCGCGTAGCGGACGCGCTCAGTGCGGCCCCGCCGAACCCGGCGAGGGCCGCACCACGCCGCGCATCCAGTCGAGTCTCAGCTCCACCCAGCCGCCACGCTGCACGTACGCCGCCCGGACGCGGTGGCGTATTGGCTTTCCTGCAGCAGTAGCTCCAGTCACACGCCACGTCGCATAGGCCGGGCGCGACTCGTGCGGCGACCAGTCGTCGATGACCAGCGAGTCGTTGACCCATACGCGCAGCGCATCATCACTGATGGCACGTAGTGTATGCACACCCGCATCGAGCCACACCTCACCCTCGGCCAGCATCAGAAAGTTGCTGGCAGGAATGCCCGCCTCACGCGGGCGCGACCAGAGCCAGTCCAGTCGCGCCAGGTCACGCGACCATCCGGGTGACGCCTGCGTCAACTGCGCCATGGCGTCAGCACGCTCGGGCGGATTAAGACTGTCGGCAAAGGGCATGACACGCGCCTGCCAGTGCTGACGCGGCTCGTCCACTCCAAAGCCAAAACGCACCGGTACGCCCGCCGCGCGCTTGACGCCCCGCGCACTCGTCGTGGCTCCGCCCACGTAGCGCAGTTGCACGTCCCACTGATGCAGACTGTCGGCATGCAGCGTGACACGCAGCGTGTCGCCCGTACGCCCCGCACGCGCCGAGAGCACACGAACACCACGGCTGCCCACCAGCGTCCAGCGACCCGGAGGGCCCAACACCCGCAGGCGCAGCGTGGGGCCGCGCGTGCTGTCCAACGGCCAGAGCTTGGGCGACTGCCAATCATACGGGCCCCACTCGTCGACCACGATGGCACTGCGATCGCGCATGGCGTTGACGGACTCCGGCCAGCGCGCGGGCGCATTGGCAATGCGTGGCACGCGCCACCAGGCCGTCGTGGGCACGATGCGCGAGGGATCGCAGGGTGCAGTCGATGTATCGCGCAGCACATTGCGACTGCTGTCCGTCACCTGCGTGTTGGCCACACGCCACGGCGTGGCAACACGCGCAAACGAGTTCTCGACGATACGCCAATCGCGACTCCGCGTATCGCGAAACTTCGGATACCCCCAGTCACTCGGCGCAATGCTGTCCGCCCACAGGCGAATGCCCGTGCTGTCACCCGCGAAGCGATTGCCGCCGATGAGATTGTCCTGTCCATGTTCAATGGCCACCGCAATACGATTGTCGGCAAAGCAGTTGCCCACGATGCGACTCCCGAAGCTGTAGCCACCCCAGAGGCCGTGCGTGCTGCCGACGACGCGGTTGCCGATGAACTGATTGCGACTGAAGGTGGCTTCGAGTCCGTTGGTCGGCGCGTACGACACGTCGTTCATCAGGAACAGATTGTCGTTCGAGCCCCCCTGCCCCGTGTCCATGGTGTGCTGACCGGCCCAGAGGAACACCCCATCACCACTGTGTGTCATGCTGTTGTACGCCACCACATTGTGCGAGCACTGCTCGAACAGCAGCAGCGCCGCCGAGTCCTGTCCGCGCTGGTAGAACCCCAGCGAGGAGCCGCGCACGTTGTAGTCGAGGCGATTGTTCACGATGACGTGCCAGCTCGCCCGGTAGAGACCGATGCCCAGTCCCGAATTGTACGAGAAGTTGTTGTCGCGAATGTCCAGCGAATCGCTGTGACTGAGCAGCAAACCGTTCATGGATTGCCGTACCGTGTTGCCCTGCACCCGACCACCACGAATGTCCCGCAAGTGCAGACCGGCGCCAAAGCGTCGCCACTCGTCGGCCTCGTTCTTGTGAAACGACAACCAGTCCACAAGGCTCTCGTGCTCCACGCTACTGAACAGGCGCGGCTTCCAGGAATGACTGAAATCATTCCGCTCGAGCACAAGGTTGCGCACACCGGTGGCCAGCACGCCCCAGCGGTAGCCGCGCGCACTGAGGCCACGAATGGTGATGTCAGAGCCGCCGTCGACGCGGATGGCGGTCCCCACGGCGGCATCGGCTGCGCTGTCGGCAGGCTGTCCCACAAAGGTCACACCGCGCAAGTCCACCACGATGTGCTGTCCACGTACCGTGAGGAGCGCCGAATCGGGATGGGCCTTGGCCCGCAGGGCATAGGTGCCGGGCGCAATGCGCACCGAGCGCGTGATGACCATGCCCGCGGTTGGCCGGACCACGGGGAACGGCTGAGCGAGCGCAGGTGTCATCGGCGCGAGCATGGTGCCCGCAGTCATCAGCGCGATCAGCGATGGGAGCCAACGCATCATTGCCCCTGCCACAACCAGCGCGGCACACGCGCGCAGTAGGCGGCGTAGGCCTCTGGAAATTTCTGCAGGAGGTGCCGCTCTTCCTTGCGGATCACGAAGCGCCAGAGCAGAACGTGCACAGCCGGCAGCAGCACGAGCGCCGTCCACGACCTGAGCAGCAACGCCACCCCAAGGTAGAACAGTGTCATGCCCACATACATGGGATTGCGCGTAAACGCAAACGGCCCGGTGTCCACCACCAGCTTGGCGGCGCGATTGGGATACACCGCGGTGCGAAATCGATTGAAGGTGCGAATGCCCCACAGTACGAGCGCAAAGCCACCCAGTGCCATCAGCCCGCCGGGCACCGCCAGCCAAGACTGGTCGGGCAGTCGTGGCGTGTGCAACAGCCGATCAATGCCCCATGCCAGCAGCAACGGCAGGGTGAACAGCAGCGGTGGGGGAAACTTGACATCAGGTCCAGGGTCGCGGACACGCGGTGCCCCGGAAGCCGAGGGTGTGGGCGCAGTCATGCTGCAATTGTAGCGCCGGATGCGCCGTTCTGTCTCAGCGCGGCAACACCGTGCAACGCCATGCAACGGCCCGCTCTCAATTGCGCAACGCCTGGCCTCTCACACGGCCGCCGACTCGCGCAGAGGCCGCCGCCGCGCGACATTCGGGCATGGACCGTCGCCTCTTCGTCTCCGATCTCGCGGGCTACGCCGCCCTCTGCGCCGTGGTGCCCAACATCTGGCGCGTCACGAGCCGCCCCACGTTCACCGAGTATCCCTTTGCGCTCGGCGTGGCCTCAGGTGACCCTACGCCTACTGGTGGCGTACTCTGGACGCGCCTCGCGCCCCGGCCCTTCGAGCCCGACGGTGGCATGGACGGTACCCGCACCACGGTGGACTGGGAAGTGGCCGACGACGAACAGTTCAGCAAGGTCGTGAAGCGCGGCCGCGCCGTGGCGGCCCCCGAGTTGTCCTTCAGCGTTCACGTGGACGTGGACGGACTCGCGCCCGATCGCTGGTACTTCTATCGCTTCACCAGCGGCCCCGCCGTGAGCCCCGTGGGCCGCTTCCGCACCACGCCGGCCGACGGCGCCACCACACCGCTGGCCATGGCCTTTGCCAGCTGCCAGCACTGGGAGCAGGGGTACTTCACCGCGCTCGATCATCTCGCGAAGGAAGAGATCGATCTCGCCTTTCACCTCGGCGACTACATCTACGAATACGCCGGCAATCGCAAGGCCGTGCGTGTACACCATGGTCTCGAAATTCGCACCATCGACGATTACCGGCGGCGATACGCGCAGTACAAGTCCGATCCCATGCTGCAGCGCGCGCACGAACGCTGCCCGTGGATGGTGACCTGGGACGATCACGAAGTGGACAACAATTATGCGGGTCTCGTGGGTGAGAATCGCATGGAGTCGGACGAGCAGATGCGCAACCGCCGGGCGGCCGCGTATCAGGCTTGGTGGGAGCATCAGCCGGTGCGCGTGCCGCGCGTGCAATCGTGGGCTGATCTCACGATCACGCGGCGCGTGAGCTGGGGGCAGCTCGCCAACTTCTGGATGCTCGATACCCGGCAGTATCGCAGTGATCAGGCCTGTGGTGACGGCACGCAGGCGGCCTGCGACGAGTGGAAGGATCCCTCGCGCACCCTGCTGGGCACGACGCAGGAGCAGTGGCTGTTGAATGGCCTCACGACCAGCGCACGCTGGCAGGTGCTGGCGCAGCAGATCATGATGGCACCGTACGATGCCGCGCCGGGTCCCGAGATGCGCACCAGCATGGACCAGTGGGGTGGCTATCCCGCCGCGCGTGACCGTCTGCTCGGCGAAATCGCGAAACGCGCGCCCAATCGCACCGTGGTACTGACCGGTGACATTCACACGAATTGGGTCAACGAGCTGCACAGCGACTTCGCGCGGCCCGACCGGCCCACGGTGGCCGCGGAGTTCGTGGCCACCAGCATTTCGTCGGGCGGCGACGGCGCCGACGTGCCACCGGCGCGGCTGTCCACCATGCAGGGTGACAACCCGCATCTCAAGTGGTTCCAGAATCGCCGCGGCTATGTGCGCTGCCGCGTGGACGCCAGCACCTGGACGGCCGACTACCGCAGCGTGCCCTTCGTGGAGAAGCCGGGCGCGGATGTGGCCACGGCCTCGTCGTGGCGCGTGGAGCACGGCAAGGCGGGCATCGTCAAGACAGGGTGATGACGACTGGTGCTACATCTACAAGTTGTCCACGGTAGCGGTGAGTAAGGTCACAGCGATCTGAGTGCCTGTACAAGGAGCTGTCTTGACATTTGATCGACACAGGATGATGCTGTGATTGACGGCAACATTGCCGGCAACATTGCCGGCAATTGCGCCGGCGACCTGTACCACATGGAGTTGCCCGTGCGATTGAAGTTCTCGAAGGGTCTCAGTGTTCTTGCCGCTGCCGTTGCGATTGTGTCCATCGCAGCATGCCAGTCAGGCGATCCTGTCTCCGCATCATCCGGAGTTGAAGTAAGTGCCGGCCCGGCGACATCAAAGCTCTCCGGAAAGAAGCTGCCAACAAAGAATCGTTGGAGTGTTCAGAGCAGCAGCCTGAGCGACGAGCCTCCCGTTCTCCTCGAGTACGAGATTCCGGAGGAAGTCTACTATGGTGGGGAGACGCCGCCCGCTGGTTTTGATTCTGCCGCAGCGCACGCAATGCGCGATGACAACTTGCCCTTGGTGCAAGCCGTATCGGACAACTACGAACTGGAAGTTGTCGATGGCTCCGACCCTCGATCGGAACACATCAAGCAAGCGTGCCAAGGCGAGAATGCGGCGTACCTTGCTGCAGTCGGCTCCTTCGTTGGCTCTTCAATCTGGACAATAGGAGCAGCGGCGTTCGGAAACGTTGGAGCTGCGTGGCTTGGACTCAAGGGATCTCTCGCGACGCTGACGGCCGTCAACGTCGCACGAGCAGTATACAACGGCTGCGCTTACCGTGAAGGGAGAGCGTGGGACGATTCTCACTAGCGCGAACCAACAATGCCTTACGGCGCACTCATCTCAATCCTGTTCATGTTTGCTGCCTTGATGGTGGGGAGAAAGCTGATCACCCTTCCACCTGAACAGACGGCCAATCGCCCTCGCTTCATGGCGCGCGTTTTGCTGTCGCTCGGTCTGTTGGTTGGGGCGTCGCTCCCAGGGGCCGGAGGGGCGACATGGCAAGCGTGGACATGCGGCGCGCTGATCGCGGGTGCGATGCTTGCGTGGCTCGTAGGCGCATTCGTGAAACGCTCTTCGCCCTAGCCAAGAGCAACCGGAAGGCAACGCAGCATCTTCTACGCCGGTGGTACGGAGGTGAGATCAGAACACCGACTCACGTCCGCGCCACCGGCGGCATGATGCTCGAGAACTCGCGTGTCGGCATGCGCGCGCCGCCACGCAGCATCTGAATGACATCGTCGGCGCGATCGTCCTCGCAGCCCGCGCTGCGGAGGCTGTGGTAGGCCATGCTGAAGGCCAACTCGCGCTCGCCCATGAGCGCCTTGCTCACGCCCAGCTCTTCGAAGAGCTGCTGCTCCACATCGGCGTGTGTGCGCACCACGATGTCGATGTCGGGGTTCACGGCGCGTACCAACTCAATGATGCGCCGCGCGTGATACGGGTCGGGTGAGGCCACCACCAGCAGCCGCGCCGTGCGCGGGTGGGCGTGCTCGAGAATGCCGGGGCGCGTCGCGTCTCCGTACACGGCCGTTACGCCCAGGGTGCGCATGGCGTCCACCACGCGGCGGTCGCTTTCCACCGCCACAAACGGAATACCCACACGCTGGAAGGCCTCACCGATAGTGCGGCCCACGCGGCCGTAGCCCACGAGAATCACGTGCCCGATGGGCATGGCTTCCCAGAGATCGGTGGCAATGAGCCGCGGCGCCTTCTGCCGCTCCAGTCGGTCGAGCAACGCCGGATAGCGCGACACCCGCGCAATCACCCACTCGGCGCCCATGAACAGCAGCGGATTGAGCACGATGGTGACCAGCGCCGCGGCCAGCACCAAGCTGCGTGCCTCCTCGCTCAGCACGCCGAGTGACACGCCAAGGCCGGCCATGATGAAGGAGAACTCGCCGATCTGCCCAAGCGCCGCACCCAGACGCAGCGACGCGCCAAAGGGATGACGCAGCAGAATCATGAGCCCAGCCGACCAGAGCGCGTTGCCCAGGTAGATGACACCCACCGTGGCCGCCAGCTTGCCCGGCTGCTCCACGAGGATTTGTGGATCGAGCAGCATACCGGTGGACACGAAGAACAGCACGGCAAAGGCATCCTGCATGGGCAGGGCGTCGGCACCGGCGCGGTACGAGAGGTCGCTCTCGCTGATCACGACACCGGCCACAAAGGCACCCAGCGCAAACGACACGCCAAACACTGCCGCCGCGCCCATGGCCACACCCAGCGACACCGCAAGCACGGCCAGCGTGAACAGCTCCCGCGAGCCCGTGCGGGCCACGTGTGTGAGCAGCCAGGGCACCGCGCGCCGCCCCACCATGGCCATGAGCACGATGAAGGCCACCACTTTCACGACGGTGAGACCGATGACCTGCACGAGGTCCATGGTGCTGCCACCAGCACCGTCGCCGCTCATGGCGCCCAGCACGGCGGGCAGCAGCACCAGCGCAAAGACCACACCGAGGTCTTCGACGATCAGCCAGCCCACGGCAATGCGTCCGTCGATGGAATCAAGCATGCCACGGTCTTCAAGTACACGCAGCACCACGACCGTGGACGCGACAAAGAGACAAAGCCCAAACACAATGGACGCACTCGGTGACCAGCCCCACCAGAGAGCGAGCCCGGTGCCCAGCGTAAGGGCCATGGCCATCTGCAGCACGGCACCCGGCACCACAATGCGCTGCACCTTCTTGAGATCACCCGGCGAAAAATGCAGACCGACACCGAACATCAGCAGAATCACACCGATCTCGGCCAGCTGCTGCGCGAGCGACACATCGGCAATGAAACCGGGCGACTGCGGCCCGATGAGAATGCCGGCCACGAGATATCCCACCAGCGGCGGCAACTTGACCTTGGTGGCCAGAAAGCCGAGCAGGAAGGCGGCCCCGAAGGCGCCGGCCAGGGTCAGCAGAAGTCCGGTTTCCGCGTGCATGACGGAAAAACTAACGGCCCGGCATCAGCGGAACGGGTACGCGAAAGGCGAATAGGGCCATGAGCGCGATATTGGCGACCAGCAGGATCAGCGCGGTAGGGATCTGCGCCTTGATCACGGCGTGGCGGTCTTCGAGCTCGAGCAACGCGGCTGGCACGATGTTGTAATTGGCCGCCATGGGGGTCATGAGCGTTCCGCAGAAACCCGACAGCATACCGATGGCCGTGACGATCACCACGTCGCCACCATACTGCTGCACCACCAGCGGCAGGCCGATGCCTGCGGTCATGACGGGGAAGGCGGCAAAGGCGTTGCCCATGACCATCGTGAAGAGCGCCATGCCCACGCCGTAGGCGGTCACGGCAGCCAGCGGGGAGCCCAGTGGCAGATACGTCGTGGCCAGCGTGGACACGGCCTGCCCCACGCCGGCCGCAGCAAACACCGCGCCCAGCGCAGCGAGCGCCTGTGGAAGGACGGCCGCCCAACCCACGCTGTCCAGCAGGCGACGCGCCTCCACTACCGGCGCGCTGGCCGTTGGACGAATGACGAGCAACGCCGTCAGCAGGCCGAGCACCGTGGCCAGGCCGAGGGCCACCTGCGTGACCTGCGCGGCGGGAATGAGCGGGGCGCCATTCACCATGAGCCCTTTGAGCAGCACACTGCCGGCGTAGGTGGCGACGGGCACGACGAGCACGGGCGCGAACAGGCGATGGCGCAGGCGCAGCGCGGACTCGGCGCGGGCCGCGGCGGTGGACGATTCGCGGGTACCCTGACCAAGCCCCGCTGACGCGGTGGCCACCATGGCCAGCATGATCACGCCACTCAGCGCATGCGGCAGATGTGAGCCAGCCAGAAACAGCAGCGCCCAGAGCGCCCAGAACAGCGTGCTGCGCCAGCGCCGCGGATTGCTGGTGTCGCGTGCGCTCACCACCGTCACGCCGCTCAGCATGGCGCCCATGAGCAGATACACACTCTCGAGCGTGATCATGCGTCGCGCTCTGCTGTGTCACCGGATGCATCGGCGCGCGATGTGTCGCGGAGTGTGCGGTCGAACCACAGCAGACGCGCACCGTGCACGGCAAAGGCAACGAGCGCTGTGGGAATGGCCCAACGCGCCAGATCGAGTGGCTCCACGATGATACCATTCTGCTCGAGGAATCCGCGAATGAGCAGAATGGAGCCGATGGCCACGAAAACATCTTCGCCAAAGAACATTCCGACATTGTCCGCGCTGGCCGCCATGGCGCGAATGCGATCGCGCGCGTTGGTGCTGAGTGGTACGGACGACGATTGCTGTTGATCGCGCTGCTGCTCCGCCGCCGCTTCGGCCATGGGCGCGACCAGCGGCCGCACCATCTGCGCGTGTCCGCCAAGCGACACCAGCCCCAGCGCCGACGTGGCCTGACGCAGCGCGAGATACACGAGCATGACACGCCCGGCGGTGGCCGCACGAATCTGCCCGATGGCGGCAGCGGCATGCTCGCGCAGCCCCGCGCGTTCAGCCAACCCGATGACCGGCAGCGCCAGCCACACGATGGCAATGTACCGACTCTCGACAAAGGCTTTGCCGAAGAGCGTGATGACCTCAATGAACGCTTGACCGCTGGCCAGTCCCGTGGCGAGACCGGCCAGCGTCACCACCAGCAGGGCGTTCAGCCGGAGCGCAAAGCCGGCCACGACGATGAGGATTCCGATGAGGGGCAGCATGGCCCCCACGTTACCGCGTGGCGTCGCCGCTGACCATGTCCACGGCTCGCTCCGAAGCCCAGAACATGGCCAGCACCACTGTCAGACGCCGGACATCACCCGGGGCCGCCGCCGATCTCGGCGAACACCGTGGCCATGAAGGCGAACATGGCCGGGTCGGGGGTGTTGGCGTGTGCGGCGTTGATGACCTCGTGCTGCTCGTCGTACATGCGTCGCACGCTGGCCGCGATGGCGTGATCACCGCCGGTGAATGCCTCCACAAGGGACTTCCAGCGCCGCGCCAGCGCCTGCAGGTCGGGGTCAGTTGGTGGCGTGCCGCGGGCCATGTGCTCCCGTACCGCCGGGATGACCTCGCCCCACGCGGCTTCGACATCGCGAATGGCCTGCTCGCCGAGCATGGCACCACGCGCCTTGATGGCGTCCTGCTGTTCAGGGGTGAAGTACTGCTCCATCATGAGTGTAGCCTCGATGATGCGGCACAGGTCACCAACCGGTGCCAGCGCCGCGGTCTCCAGATGACGGGCCAGACGCTGCAGACGCACCGCCAGCGCCTGCTGCTCGGCAATGCGCTGTTCGAGCTGTTCGAGATGCAGCGCGATGACCCGCTGGGCGGACACCTGCCGACTGCTCAGCAGATGCCGGATCTCCTCCAGAGGGAATCCCACGGCGCGCAGCGACTGGATCTGTTGCAGACGCTGGACGTCATGTGCGTCGTACAGCCGATGGCCGGAAGGCGTGCGCGCTGACGGCGAGAGCAGACCGATCTCGTCGTAGTGATGCAGCGTACGCACCGTGAGCCCGGTGGCACTCGCCAACGCGCCCACCTTGAATGGCGGCTGTAGTTCGGACATGGAGACGGGAATGGAGGACCGATGTCGACGCAGGCCCAGGGTGAGGCGTTCGACGAGTGTAGCCTCGGACCTCACGCGGCGTGAGGTGCAAGGGGTACCCGCGCGCGCTAGCTTTCAGGATGCACAGCCTCCCACGCCGTTCACGCCCTCAGGCGGCGCTCGCCCTGCTCACGAGCCTCGTCGCCCTGTCTGCCACACCCGCGCACGCCCAGAAGGCCGCCGCGCCGCGTCCGTCGCCGCTTGCGCAGGCCGTGGAGCAACGGCTGCCGCAGATCATGCCCAAGGTGATTGCCTGGCGACGTGATCTGCATGAGCATCCCGAGCTGTCCGGACAGGAAGTACGCACGTCCCGCCTCGTGGCCGAGCACCTGCGGGCGCTGGGTATGGAGGTGCGGACGGGAGTGGGTGGCCATGGCGTGGTGGGCCTGCTCAAGGGTGGAAAGCCCGGCCCCGTGGTGGCGCTGCGCGCGGACATGGACGGTCTGCCGGTGGAAGAGCTGGTGGACCTGCCCTTCCGCTCACGCGTGAAGGGCGAGTATCGCGGCCAGCCCGTGGGTGTGATGCATGCCTGCGGCCACGACATGCACGTGGCCATGCTCATGGGCGCCGCTGAGATTCTCGCCGGCCTCAAGGCGCAGCTGCCGGGCACCGTCAAGTTCATCTTCCAGCCGGCCGAAGAAGGCCTGCCCGACGGCGGCACGGGCGCCAAGCTCATGCTCGCTGACGGTGTGCTGGAGAGCCCGAAAGTCGATGCCATTTTCGGCCTGCACGTGGGCAATGCGCCGCTGGGCTCCATTCGCTATCGCCCCGGGCCGGCCATGGCCGCCAGCAACAACCTCACCATCGTCGTGCAGGGCAAGCAGGCACACGGTGCCATGCCCTGGGCCGGTGTCGATCCCATCGTGGTTGGCTCGCAGATCGTCACCGGACTGCAGGCCATCATCTCGCGTCAGACGGATATCAGCACGGTGCCGGCCATCATCACCATCGGCGCGTTTCAGGGAGGGGTGCGCAGCAACATCATCCCCGACAGCGTGGTCATGCTGGGCACCATCCGCACCTTCGATCTCGCCATCCGCAAGGACATCTTCGAGCGGGTGACGCGCACGGCCGAGGCCATTGCGGCTGGCGCGGGCGCGCGCGCGCTCGTGCGCATCGACAGTGGCAATCTCGTCACGCGCAACGACAGCGCGCTGACGCTGCACATGGTGCCCACGCTGCAGCGCGCCGCAGGTGCAGCCGGTGCGGAAATCGCCGCATTGTGGACCGCGTCCGAAGACTTCTCGTGGTTCCAGGACCAGGTGCCGGGCCTCTTCTTCAACGTGGGGATCACCCCGCGTGACAAGGACTGGCGCACGGCGCCCAGCAATCATTCGCCGCTGTTCTTTGCCGACGAAGGCGCATTACCCACCGGCGTACGCGCACTGGCCGGCGCGGCCGTGGACTATCTCACCAATCCCCTCAAGACCCGCTGATGCGCTTTCTCTCTACCCTTCGTGTTGCCACGCTGCTGGGTGTGGCGCTCTTCACTACCGCCTGTGCCTCCGGCGGCGCGCGCGTGAGCGCCTCCCCCTCGTCGCCGGCGGCGCTCCGCATCTATCACGTGAAGAGCAAGCAGTTCGTGCCGTTCAACCAGTTTGCCGCGGACATCGCCGCTTACGACATCGTGTTCTTCGGCGAACAGCACGATGATCCGGCCACGCACGCCGCCGAGCATGCGGTGTTGGCGGCGCTGGGCAACAAGCGGCCCCACGTGGTGCTGTCGCTCGAAATGTTTGAGCGCGATGTGCAGCCGCTGCTCGACCAATACCTCGCCGGCACCATCTCCGAGGCCAACTTCCTGGCCGGTTCGCGGCCCTGGGATCGCTACGCCACCGACTATCGCCCCATGGTGGAACTCGCGCGTGTGCGCGGATGGCCAGTGGTGGCCAGCAATGTGCCGCGCCGCCTGGCCAGTGCCGTGGGCCGCGCGGGTCTGGCTCTCCTGGACACGATCAATCGAGGTGACCGCCGGTACATGGCGGCCGAGCACTCCTGCCCGAAGGACAAGTATTACACGAACTTCGTCGCGGCCATGGGTGGACACGGCCCCGGTGGCGCCTCGTCGTCCTCATCGATGGCGGACCGCTTCTACGAAGCGCAGTGCGCAAAAGACGAAGCCATGGCCGAAGCGCTGGTGGCCGCGTGGCGCGCCGCGCCAGCCGGCAGCATTGCGCTGCACGTGGACGGTGCCTTTCACAGCGACTACGGACTCGGCACCGCCGAGCGTGCACGTCGTCGCGCACCGAATGCCAAGACGGTGGTGCTGACCGCGGTGCCAACCAAGGATCTCGCGCGACCGGATGTCGCCGCGCATGCCGACAAGGCGGAATATCTGCTCTTCACGCGCGCGCCGCTTTGACTGACGAACGGCGTCAGGTGTGACCGCGTAAGGGGAACCGCGGGAAGGAACGGCACGCGGTTTTACTGCGAACGGCGTAAGGTGGGGCGCGTAAGGTGACGGGCGGTAAGCGACAGCACGCGAGACTGCGCTACCGCGTCCTCGTGTGCGGTCCCTTCCCGCAGTGCGACCTTACGCCGTCCCACCTTACGCAGTCCGCCGTGAACCGCCCGCGGTTCCTTCCCGCAGTACGTCCTTACGCAGTCCCACCTTACGCAGTTCATTGGTCATAGCCGCGCTCAACCAGGAACTCCCGCACCTTGGCTTGATCCCGCTCCACTTCCAGCGACCCGGGACGCAGGCCCGTGCGAATGAGCAAGCCCCGACCCACCGTCGACGCCACCACAAACGCGTCCGTGGTAATGCATACCACTTCGGCCGTCTCCGACAGCTGTCCCGGGTGACCGGAAAAATGCATCGTCGCCTGTTCACTCATCCCCTCGGCGCGCACCGTGCCCGGCGCCTCGCTCCAGGTGACACCCGTGAACAGCACGATGTCATTGTTGCCGCTGATGAAATCTTCGGCCGGCACGCCATACACGCCGGGTGAGCTGGCCACTTCGGCGCTCAGGCGGTAGGCGTCGAACAGCCCTTCCACGTCGGCGGTGTCCACCGACACCCGCACCGCGGCGCCGGTTTGCAGAATGATGGTGACGTCGTGTTCGGCCACCGACAGACCGCGCCAGGCGCCGCGCAGTGTGCGCAGAGCCGCCATGGTATCGTCTGTGGCTTGAAAGCGGTATTCACGCACGGAGTCTGTTACCCGAAAGAAGACCCCGGAAATCTATCGCCCTCGCGAACCAACCAGACGTCGTCTACGCGCTCACTCGGCGCGGCGCAGACGATAGCGGTGCCGGAACGTGAATGGCTCGCCCGCCTTGCGGGCCTCCTGCGTGACTTCCACGGCGCCGGGCGTCACTTCAATGGTCTCGCGAATGCGCGCCGGTTTGGCGTCGGCCGTACCGTCCGCCTCGAGCACCAGACGCAGCGGCGCCGTGCCGCCACCACTCTGCGACACCACGACATACGCCTCGCGGCGGCGATGCTCGTCGATCTCCCACTCCGCGAGTGTGAGCGTCTTGTTGAAGTGCAGATGCCGCTCATTCGTTACGCCGCGGCCGAACACGTCGCGGTACCGGAACTGCAGACTGAGCCCATCCCGATCGGGCGCCGGGCGCACCAGCACCTCCGTGGGTACCTCGTCAGGATCCACGGCATCCGCGCCCGTCGCCTGCACCTCGAGCGTCCCCCGCCACTTGCCAATCAACCCGCTGTACACCCGGTCCCGGTCAGGCTGGTCCGCCTGACGGGACGACAGCCGCATGCACCCGGCCATTGGCAGCGCCAGGAACAGGAACACCAGCAGCAGGGATGAGGAGTTGGCAGGTCGGGCGGTCATACGGGGAGGCTGGGGTCATTTCGTATGACGCGAGCAGGGACGAAAAGGTTGTAAGGCCGCCTGATCCCGGTACGACTTCCATACAAAAAACGGCCGCCGGATCACCCGGAAACCCGGGCCATCCGGCGGCCGTCACATCAGACCTTAACGGCGCTCGAGGTCGTCGAGCTCCTCAAAGAACCCGAAGGCGCTGCCACCCGCGGCCCCCACGTTCTCCACGCGCAACATCTGCTTCTCGACGGTATTGCCGATGCGCAGCACCACGGCGTAGTCGCCCGTGGTGGCGCTGCCGCCGCCACCAAAGCCGCCGAAGCCACGGCCGCCACCGCCCGACGGATAGAGGCCGATCAGGTCGAACACGCGCCGCACCTTGGGATCACGAACGGCCGCCTGCAGGCGCTGCGCCTGCGCACGCGGATCCTCGCCGCCGGCAGCCGCCGCCGTCATGCCACGCGCCGCCGAGGGCAGCAGTTCGGCCGGACGATCGCACCAGGTCTCCCACTGCGTCATCGGCCGTTCACAGCCGGCGGGGACACGTCCACTGCCGCCCCCGCCACCGCCACCACCGCCGCCAAACTGGAAGTTGCCGGTCTGCGGCGTGAGCAGCTGCCGCGCCATGGCCAGCGAGGCGGAGTCGTACTTGGCCTTGGTGAGCGAATCGAACACCGCCGGCATGCGCACGGCCCGCAGAATGCTGTCACGCTTCTCGCTGGGCGAGAGCGTGCGCGGCCGCGGACGCGCGGTCAGGCCGTAATTCCATGTGACCGTGTGCAGACCCACACCGCCCGGACCGGTGATGGTGCTCACCGTGTCACCCAGCGCATTCACGATGCTGATGCGCGCCGGCGAGCCGGCCGTCGTGACCCGGTACGAAATCGACGCGCCGTACGCCGGATTGCGCGTGGCAAAGAACGCCTGCGCGTTGCCGTTGCCACTCGCACCACGCAGTGGCACCTCGCCCCACTGGAAGGCCGTCTTGGGCGCAAACAGATGCACCGGCTTGGCCGCGACCGTCTTCGCCATCTGCTGCAGCGGCGCGACGTCCACAATCCAGAAGCCGCGGCCGTGCGTGGCCGCAATCAGCTCGCGGTCGCGCGGATGCACCTGCAGGTCGTAGACCGGCACGCTGGGCAGATTGGCGGCGAACTTGCTCCACGTCGCGCCACGGTCGATGGACGCGTACACGCTGAGTGACGTGCCCACGTACAGCACATCGGCGTTGGTGGGATCTTCACGCACGACATGCAGGTAGTCGCCCGGTCCGCCAACCGGCAGGTTGTTCACCAGCGAGCTGAACGTCTTGCCACCATCGCGCGACACATACAGATAGGGCTTGAAGTCGCCCCACCGATGATTGTCGAAGGCCACGTACACCGTGTTGGTGTCGAAGTGCGAGGCTTCGATGCGCGTGACGTACACTTCGCCGCCGTTCGGCAGTCCGGGAATGCGCGGCGCCAGATTCTCCCAGGTGGCGCCGTCGTTGGACGACTTCCACACGTTGCCGTCGTCGGTGCCGGCGTACAGCAGGCCGGCCCGTGCCGGGCTCTCCTCCAGCGCTACCACCGTGCCATACGTCTCGGCGCCCGTGGCGTCGAGCGTGATGCCACCCGTCAGACGCAGCGCCGTGTCCAGCTTGGCCGACAGCTGCTTGGACAAGTCGGGCGAGATGATGCGCAGCTCCTCACCACGCTTGGTGCTCTTGAGCACCTTGTTGCCGGCGAAGTAGATGACGCTCGGGTTGTGCGGGGAGATGAAAAACGGCGAGTTCCAGTTGTAGCGCAGCGCCAGTTCGCTCGAGTCGCGCTGCTGCTGCACACGCAGCGCGGCAATGGCGGCCGACTGCGCCTTGGTGGCCGGCTTGAGCGGATCACCACGCACGATGGCGATGGAGTCCTCCCACTCGCGGTATCGCGACTGCCAGTTGGGCTTCTGGAACGGATAGCGCTCGCCCGTCTTGAGATTGACGCGCGACACATTGCCACCCTGCGACTCACCGTACACGATGTTGGGGTCGCTCGGGTCCATGGCCGCATAGAACCCGTCACCGCCGGCAATGGTGAACCAGTAGCCGGAGCTGGTAAGCGGATTGCGCAGACGGCTCGGGCCGCACCAGGTGCCGTTGTCCTGCGCACCGCCACAGATGTTGTACGGCACGCTCATGTCGTACGCCACTTCGTAGAACTGCGCGATGGGCAGGTTCTGCAACTGCTGGAAGGTGCCACCCGCATCGTAGGTGATGGCCACACCACCGTCGTTGGCCAGGAACCAGCGCTTCGGGTCCTTGGGGTCGATCCAGATGCCGTGATCGTCCACGTGCACGGCCTGCGCGATGTCACGCGAGGTCTTGCCGCCGTCTTCCGAGAGCTGCAACTGCGTGCTCGAGAAATACACCCGGTCCGGATTGGTCGGATCGCTGCGCACCTGCGAGTAGTAGAACGGACGCACGTTGATGTTGTTCATCTGCGTCCACGTCGTGCCGCCATCCGTGCTCTTCCAGAGACCGTTCAGCTTGGGACTGCGCTCACCCACAATGGGCCCCGTGCTGTTCTCGGCGGCTTCGACCATCATGTACATGACGTTCGGATTGACCGCGTTAATGTCGAGGCTCATGCGACCCTTGAAGCCCGACGGGAAGCCGCCACCCTTCACTTCCGCCCACGTCGTGCCACCGTCCGTGCTCTTCCACAAAGCCGAGCCCGGGCCGCCGCTGAACAGCGAGTACGGCGTGCGCCGACGCTCCCAGCTCGTCGCGAACACGATGTCCGGATTCTTCGGATGAATGGCGACATCCACGAAGCCCGCCTTGTCGCTGACGAACTTCACCAGCTCCCAGGTCGCTCCGCCGTCCTTGGTGCGGTAGAGACCGCGCTCGGGATTGGCGCGCCAGGTCGCACCCAGCGCCGCCACGAACACCACGTTGGGATTCGTGGGATGCACGGCAATGCGGCCCACCGCCTCGGTCTTCTCGAGGCCCATGAGCTTCCACGTGATGCCGCCGTCGGTGCTCTTGTACACACCGCCACCCGGATCGATGGAGTTGCGCGAGTTGGGCTCGCCGGTGCCGGCCCACACCTGCTGCGTGTCACTCGGGGCAATGGCCAGCATGCCCATCGAAATGACATTCTTGTCGTCGAATACCGGACGCCACGTGGTGCCGTTGTTGGTACTCTTCCAGATACCACCGGCTGCAGCGGCCACGAACACCGTCTTCGACGGCGACGGGATGCCCACGACGTCGGACAGGCGCCCCATGAAGGTGGCAGGACCCACCGTGCGCCAGCGCATGCCGGCCACCGTGGCTGAGTCGAGCGCCTGGCCCATCAACTGGGCTGGCGCCGCGGCAACGCCGGCCGCCGCCGCACCGGCCAACACGGCTCGGCGTAAATCCCACACGCGGGCGAAGTTTCGGGATCGGGACATGATCTCGGGTGAGGAGGGATATTGTGGAGGGGCGGGAGCGTTACGCCTGCAGGGCTCCCACAGGGAATCGGCCAGCGGCCGACCCCAGTGCAAGAACGTATCACGTTAACCTGACGTTTAGACATGATCTCCGCCCGCGGCATCGCCGCCACCTCCGCCACAGACCCGCTCGTCCCCTGGGACTTCACCCGCCGAGAGCCGGGGCCCAGCGACGTGCTCATTCACATCCACTATTGCGGGGTCTGTCATTCCGACCTCCACACGGTGCGGGGTGAGTGGGGTACGGTGCCCTACCCACTCGTTCCAGGCCATGAAATCGTCGGCCGCGTGGCGTCCGTCGGCAGCCACGTGACCCGTTTCCGCGAGGGGGAGCTGGTTGGCGTGGGCTGCATGGTGGACAGTTGCCGCGACTGCGACCCATGTCGCCGCGGTCTCGAGCAGTACTGCGAACAGGGCAATACGGGCACCTACGCGGGCATTGAGGCGCAGACGGGCCGTCCCACCCAAGGCGGGTATAGCACCCACATTGTGGTCGATCAGGATTTTGTCCTGCGCATTCCTGATGGACTCGATCCGGCCCGTACCGCCCCGCTGCTCTGCGCGGGCATCACCACCTGGTCGCCGCTTCGCGAGTGGAAGGTCGGCCCCGGCAGCCGCGTCGGCGTGGTCGGACTCGGCGGCCTGGGCCACATGGCCGTGAAGCTGGCCCGGGCCCTCGGCGCGCACGTCGTGGTGCTGACCACATCGCCCGGCAAGGTGGCCGATGCCCTCGCCCTCGGTGCCCATGAAGTCGTGTTGTCGGGCAACGAGGAGGCCATGCGCGCCCTCCGGAACTCCCTGCATGTCATCATCGACACTGTGGGCGCGCCGCACGACCTCAACGCCGAAATGCGGCTCCTCACCCTCGACGGCACCCTCGTGCTGCTGGGTGGCTCGCCCGAACCCCACCCCTCGCCCGGCGCGTTCACGTTCATCACCAAGCGCCGCCGTCTGGCGGGGTCACTCATTGGTGGCATTGCCGAGACCCAGGAGATGCTCGACTTCTGCGCCGCCCATGGGGTCATGGCCGACATCGAGCGCATCCGGCCGGAAGACATTAACACCGCCTACGAGCGCATGCTGCGCAGCGATGTGAAGTACCGCTTCGTCATCGACCTCGAGCCGCTGCGGCAGACCACCGCCTGATCGATGGTCCGGGACCGGCAGCACCCGTCGCGACACGGGTGCTGCCGACTTGTCCCTCCCGGCGTTACTGTATTGGGAATGGTCGCCCCGTTTCCCACCGAGTGGCCCGAGCCCGATACAGTGCTGGTCGTCGAAGACGACGACGCACTGCGCGAGTCGCTTGCGCATTCTCTCGCTTCGATCTGCAGGCAGCTGCGCACCGCCGGCACCGTGGCCGACGCGTTGCGCGAGTGCGCTGCGTCGTCGCCCGATATCATTCTGCTCGACCTCGGCCTGCCCGACGGCGACGGCGCCGACTTGCTTGGCCGCCTGAGGCAGATGACCGACGCGCCCATCATCGTGTTATCCGGACGAACGGACGAAGACCAAAAGGTCGCGCTGCTCGATGCCGGCGCCGATGATTTTCTCACCAAGCCCTGCTCCGTCGCCGAACTGCAGGCGCGCATCCGGGGCCAGTTCCGTCGCGTGCAGGTCTCGTCGGCCGCGCGCGCCTGGTCGCAGCTCTCCGTCGATGGCGTGGAAATCGACCTGCTGGCGCAGCGCGTGGTGCGCCACGGGCAACCCCAGCGCCTCACCCCCACGGAGTGGGCGCTGCTCCGGGCGCTCATTCTGCACGCCGGTCGCCCACTGTCGCCGCGTCAGTTGTGGGACATCGTGTGGGCGCGTGAGTTCGGCGATTTTGCCACGCACGTGCGGGTCCACATCACGCATCTGCGACGAAAGATCGAGCCAGACCCGAGCATGCCACGCCTGATCGTCACGGAACCGGGTGTGGGGTATCGATTCGCCGGTCCGCGCTGAACTCCTGATGCGCACCCGTTTGCGCGCGCAGATGAGTGCGCAGTTGCGCGCGCAGATGAGTGCGCAGTTGCGCGCGCAGATGAGTGCGCAGTTGCGCACGCACATGCGCACGCACATGCGCGCGCGCTGGTCGGTGTGGTCCCTCTGGCTCGGGCTGTTTGCCGTCACCACCGTAGTGCTGCAGCGGCTTGTCGAAGCGCCTGACGTGCGTGTGGCGCATGGCGTTCTGGTCTACCTCGTGCTCATCATCGGTGCGAGTCGGCAGGGCGGCCGCGCACTTTCGGTGGTCATGGTCATCCTCGGCTATTTTGCCGTGGACTACTTCTATGTACCACCACGCTTCACCCTGTTCTCCGCACGCGGGCTCGACTGGTTCGTGCTCGTGGGCTTTGTGCTCACTGGCATCCTGGTGTCCGAACTCTTCGGCAAACTGCAGCGTGCAGCGCACGAAGCCGAGGAGCGCACCGCCGAAGTGGAGCGGTTGTCCGCCGAACGGCTCCAGCTTGAACGCGATGCCGCCACACTGCGCGTGATGCAGGAAGCCGACCGTCTCAAGAACGCGCTCATCGACTCCATTGCGCACGATCTGCGCTCGCCGGTGGCGACACTCGCGCTGGTGTCCGATCCGGACGGAGGCTTCGCCAGCGATCAGGCGCTCGATCGCGTGCGGGAGGAAACGCAGCGCCTCAACGAGTTTCTCGGCACGCTGCAGCGCTTCGCCACCGATGGCGGTGGCGCTCCGCTGCGCACCGAACCCCACGACGTCTTCGAATTGATCCGCACGGCGGTGCGCACCGCCGAGGCGCGTTTGCAGGAGCACCCGGTGCGCTCTACCGCCCTTGCGGTGGCGCAGGCCGCCCGCCCGCCGCAAGGCCCGCTGGTGCTGTGTGATCACACGCTCGCCGTGCATGCGCTGGGCAACCTGCTGCAGAATGCCGCGCGCTACTCGCCGGTCGGGCAGCCCATTGACGTCTTGGTGGAGAGCGGCGCGAATGACGTGCAGATCGTGGTCGCCGACAGGGGGCCAGGCATCGCACCGGAAGACGTGGGGCGACTGTTCTCGCCCATGCGACGACGCCCACCGCGCGAGGCGGGCCCGCTGGAGCGGCTTTCGGCACCGATCGCCACGGAATCCGAGCCAGCAGACGCGCGCCTCGGTATGGGACTCGCCATTACGCGCACCTTTGTCACCGCGCAGCGCGGTGCACTGACCTACCGCGCGCGCAGCGGTGGTGGCTCCGAGTTCGTCGTGCGCCTGCCGCGCGCGCCCATCACTTTACACAGTCCGCGAACAGGCGCTTCCTGACGGACTCGGGCGTGGCAATGTCCTCGTAGAACTCGCCGAAATACTTGAGTGTGCTGCGCACTGTGGCGGGTGAGAGCAACTGACCCACGGCGTCGGTGTAGAGCGCCTCGATGGCCGCACGCCGTTCGCGAAACAGGTCGAAAGCCGTGGCATAGGCCGGCTCGTGCGCACAGAACCCGCGAAAGAGGCGGATGCGCACGTTCTTGATGGGCAGCTTGGGGTCCACGCCGGCATACGCAGCGTTGATCACACCCGACATGTCGAAGTCGTATGGCACCGGCACGTTCTGTCCGTCCGGCAAGGTGATGATCTCCACGTTGTGCAGCGTGCGCACGGCAATGTCGGTGTTGGCAATGAAGTACAGGTAGGTGTGCATGAGGGCCGTGGGCCCCGGCATCAAGTCATCGGACGTGGCGCCCTGCCTGTCGAAGATTTTGCCGCCAAGCCGTTCGGCAAGGTGATCGGGATCCTCGATGATGAACGAGTAGCGTGTGGTTTCGACCTTGCCGCTGGCACTGTCGGCGTAGGCAATGCGCAGCACCCGCACCTTGAAGGACGCGTCGGTGAGAACGCGGAGAATGCGATAGAGCTGCGCCTCCTGCAGTACGTACGACTCGTAGTTGTCGGCGTTGCGGCAGTATGTGACCAGCTTGGGGCGCTCGAGATTCGCAAAAAGGGTCCCGTCGGCCTTTTTGTCGCCGAAGCGCAGCCGCAGCGGCGGGAAGTCGCAGTGATTGAGCCGCCACACGCCACGCGTACGCACGCGGAGTGGCACTTCCACGGGTTTCCCGTTCGCGTCGACATAGCGAATGGTGGCGTCGCGCCACGGACTGTCCGCGTTCTTGTCGCGCTTGATCTGCCGCAGGTTGAGCGACAGCGTCACGGACAGTGGCTCCTCGCTGCGGAACAACCGCGGATTGGGCGGCTTGCGCGGGCCGGCCTGAGTGTCCGCCACGGCACCTTGCGCCGATGCCGTCGAAAGCGGCCCGCAAAGCAACAGCGCAAGTCCGAGTGCGCGACACGTCGCGCGTGCCAACAACGACCGCCACCTCACAGCAGCTCCGCCGACGACAGGCGCGAGGCACCGGCGCTGCGCACCATGGACAAGAAGGCCTCGGGCTCCGTCTTGCGACGGAGTTGCACCCGGTACTCGAGCACCGTGTCCACCTCGCCCACGTCGAGCGAGCCGAACCGCCAGTGTTTGGTATACTCCGCCAGTCGCGGCTCCAGCGCGCGGCGCAGCGCGACCGCGTCCGTTGTCACCAGGCGCAAGGTGCGCTCAGGAGTCACGGCTGGAATTTCTCCGGTATTCTGATTGACCCGCGCTCGCTGGATGGCCCGTTCGGCCAGGCCCTCCAGCTGCTCCACGGTCATGTTGCGCAGCACTTCGTCATCCATGCGCGCCACGAACGTGCCGGTGCGGGACAACTGCTTGGCGCGCTTGAGTCGGCGTTCACCCATGCGACCGTCGAGCTCCATGGGGGTACTGCCAAAGTCGGCCAGCCAGAGAGACAGCGCGAGCGCATTGAAACCCACCGACAACACCGCCGCCACGGGCAGGTTCACGGCCGACGCCAGGCCGATGGCTGTGGCAAGGAACACGTATACGGCGTCCTTGCTGTCGTCGAGTGAGTTGCGAAAGCGCACCGCCGCCACGATGCCGGCCAGACTGAAGGCCAGGGCCAGCGAGTACTTCACCAGCAATACGATGCCCGCTACCACCGTGGGCAGGATGACCAGCAACTGCACCACCGATTGCTGATAGCCACGCTTGGCGCGCGTGAGCAGAAACACCCAGGCCACCGGCAACGACAGCAGGGCCGCCGCCAGCATGGCCACGCCCACCGTGACCGACAGCGTGACCTCATCGAGCGCCTGCTCCGGTCGCAGGCTCGGTGCCTGCAGCGGATCCCCCACCGTAGTGCCACCCAGGCCAAGCAAGGCCTCGAGCGAACTGGGCACCGAGCCGGTGCCGTGCGGCAGGCGATGCCAGACCAGCGCCGAACCGCCAATGAGGAGCGCGTAAAACACCACGCAGCGCACAATCACGCGCGTGGTCGGCGTGGCCTGCCACAACACGCGGTTCACAAGGGACTCCGATTTCGCGTCACGTCGGGCACGGCCTGGCGACTGGGAAGATGTGCGGCAGCAGAACAGTGGTCGCGATATGACACCCAACCACCCCACCCCGGGAGTATCGCGTACGCCCGGCCCCCGCGCCATGGGACCAGTGGCACCTGGAGAGGCCGAACCGTGTAGCAGGGGGCATGAAGCCTGGCTGGCGCCTTGCCCCGTCCCCGGCGACCCCTCACATTCGCCGCATGTCGCGTCCCCTCGTCTGGCCCGCGCTGCTGGCTGCCCTCATGGCCGCCGTGGTTTCGCCAACGGCTCCGCTGACGGCGCAGGCTACCACGCATCCTCCGCGGCCCACACTGGTCGTGCTGCTCACGGTGGACCAGTTCCGCGAGGACTACCTCGCGCGCTTCGGCCATCAGTTCACTGGAGGCCTGGCCCGACTGCTCAAGGGCGGCGCGCGCTTTGCCAACGCGCATCACGACCACGCCATTACGGAAACGGCACCTGGTCACGCCAGCTTGCTGTCGGGGCGCTTCCCGCGCTCCACCGGCATCATGATGAACAGCATCGGCGTGGAGGACGACGACGCGCCGCTGCTTGCCGGCGGCTATGGACCCGGCGCCTCGCCCAGACGCTTTCAGGGCAGCACGCTCGTGGATTGGATGCAGGACGCCGATCGCAACACCCGCGTGCTGTCGGTGTCCATGAAGGACCGCGGCGCCATTCTGCCGGTGGGTCGTGCCCGCACCAACGTCTACTGGTATTCCATCGACGGCCGCTTCCTCACCAGTCGCTACTACCGGCGTGATCTGCCCGACTGGGTGCGCGACTTCAACGCGCGCGGCAACGTGGCCCGCTATGCCGGTCGCAGCTGGGAGTTGCTGCTGCCCGACAGCGCCTACCGCGAGCGCGACAGCGTGTCCATCGAGATGGGAGGCCGTCACTACACGTTTCCGCATACGCTCACCGACGATGTCATGGACGCGGGCAGTGACATTCGCATCACGCCCTTCATCGACGACATCACCGTGGACTTCGCGCTCGCAGGTGTCGAGGCCCTTGGCCTTGGCCGCGGTCCGACCACCGACGTGCTGGCCGTATCACTCTCGGCCACCGATGTCATCGGACACAACTACGGCCCCGACTCGCGCGAGATTCACGACCAGGTGCTGCGTGTCGATCGCAACATCGGCCGCTTCCTCGATTCGCTCTACACGCTGCGAGATTCCAGTCGCATCACGGTGGTGTTCACCTCGGACCATGGGGTGGGCAGCATTCCCGAGCTGGCGCCGGACAGTGTACAGCCGTTCCCGCGGCGCGTCAGCGTCCGGCCACTCATGCGCGAGCTGCGGGCCCGCCTCCGCGAGCGTGGTGTGGACACCCAGGCCGTGGCACTCGACGTCAATCTGCTGCTGGCCAACCGCAATGCCTTCCGCAGCGAT
Source organism: Gemmatimonas sp. UBA7669 (assembly GCF_002483225.1). NCBI lineage: Bacteria > Pseudomonadati > Gemmatimonadota > Gemmatimonadia > Gemmatimonadales > Gemmatimonadaceae > Gemmatimonas > Gemmatimonas sp. UBA7669. The sequence continues at coordinate 26,647 of NZ_DLHL01000047.1, forward strand.
GGCCAGCGTGACGAGATCATCGAGTGGTTTGCCTCGCGGGTGCGTGAGCTCCCGGGCATGGCGCGGGTGGACCGTTTCACTACCCTCATGCGCGACACGGTCAGCTCGGAGGTCGCACGGCGCTGGGCCCACCAGTTCCCCTATCCGTCCAATCTCGAACTGGTCTTCACGCTCGATAAGCTCAGCACCTGGGGTGGCAACATCGCCTCACACGGCTCGCCCTGGCCCTACGACTCCCAGGTGCCGATCATCTTCGCCGGTGCCGGCATCACGCCGGGGCATCACACCCAGTTCGTGCGCACAGTGGACATTGCGCCCACGCTGGCCGACCTGCTGGGCGTCAAAGTCGGCGAGAAAATTGACGGGGTCCCGCTGCCGATTACCGGGGCGCGCGCCAACGCCCCCCGGTAACGGCGGGTCTGAACCTCAGGTGATGGGATCGATTTCCCGCACCGCCATCCCGCCACGCGTTTGCGCGTGCGGACAGGTGACGGCAATGGCCACCGCCTCTTCGTAGTCCGCGGCTTCGATGATGAAGTAGCCCGACACCACCTCGCGCACCTCGGCGTACGGGCCATCACGCACCACCACCTTGCCGCCCTCACTGCGCACCACCTTGCCGCCCTCGTCGCGCAACTTCTCGCCGCCGCGCAACTTTCCGCGGGCCGCCAGGTCATCCGACCACGCATTGTATCGCGCGATCAGGTCCTGAAAGTCGGCCGGTGAGTAATCGGCATATTCGCTCGGATCATCGGACAGGAGCAGCATGAACTTGGGCATCGGGTGCGTCCTCGAAAGCAGGTGGTGAGCGGAATGCCGGACCCTCTGTCTGGCTCCGCGTATGACGGTGACGCAGGGTCGTCGCCGGAATCGACATGGTCGGCCAATGTTGCGCCATGGGATCCCACGCGCTCGCCCCTGGCACACCCGCGCGGCTTCCGGGACGCGGCGGCTCTGCTCACCTCGCGCCTCCTGGCGCGGCATGGCATGGCCAATCTCGATCGCATCGAGGACGCCGTGCAGGAAGCCTTTGTTGCCGCCGCCCGCACCTGGCCGCTGCGCGGTGAGCCCACCCAGCCGCTGGCCTGGCTCTCACGCGTGGCCGAACGTCGCTACCTCGACCTGGGTCGCGCCACGCGCCGCTGGGTGGCTGAAGACGACCGTGTGCCGGCGGCCGACGTTGCCAGCGAATCGGACGGTGTCTTCACGCATGCGGACCACGATCCGCTGCCCCTGCTCTTCATGTGCTGCCACCCCGCGCTCAGCAGCGAGTCGCGCGTGGCCCTCACGCTCAAGCAGGTCTCGCAGCTCAGCGTGCCGGAAATCGCCCGCCTGCTCGACGCGGAACCGTCGGCCGTGGCCCAGCGCCTCGTGCGGGCCAAGCGCAGCCTGCAGGGTGAACGCAGCACGTTTGTCGTGCCGGGTGATGCAGAGTTGCCGGCCCGTCTCGACGACGTCCTCATGGTGTGCTACGCGCTGTTCACCGCCGGCCATTTGCCCACCGATGATGAGGCGCCGCTCGAGGCCACACGTTCCGTGGAGGCCCTGCGCCTCGTGGAAATGCTGCGACGCTGGCCGCCCACCGCGCAGCCGGCCACGCATGCGCTGGCCGCGCTCTGCTGGTTCACGGTGGCACGACTGCCGGCCCGCGTGGTAGACGGTGCGCTGGTGCCGCTCGACGCCCAGGATCGCACGCGCTGGGACCGACGCTGTCTCGCCCGCGGCGTCGCGGCACTGCGCGCGTCGCTGTCCGGACCCGAGCTCACCCGCTATCACGTGGAGGCGCATCTCGCGTCCCTGCACAGTCTCGCCCCGTCATTTGACGAGACGCCCTGGGAGGCGGTGGTGCGAGGCTACGAGCGCTTGCTCACCATCGCCCCTTCGGTATCTGCCCACCTCGCCCGCGCCGTGTCGCTGGGCCATGCCGGACGCCACCAGGAGGCCATGGCGGCCCTCGCGGTGGCCAGCACCACGGGAGCCTCGTCGACCGGCAGTGAACGCCCTGAGTGGTATGCCACCGCCGCCACCCTGGCCTTGCTGCGCGGTTCGCCGGCCGAGGCCGTCCTCGCCTATGAGCGGGCCCTCACCTGCCCTGCCGATGACGACGCGCACCAGGTGGCGGTGCGCGCCTTCTGGCAGGAGCGCCTCTCTGCGGCCCGGGCGCTTGCCTCCGCCAACGGCCCGGCGCCGTCCACTGTCCGTCCCCCGGTGCCCACAACAGACGCTGAGCCCCTCTAGCTTAGCGACATGCGCCCCGACTCCACGCCAACACCGCCCCCCGCATCACCCTGGGGCACTTGGTGGCTCATCTCAGGAGCCTGGTGGACGCTCAACGCCATCACGCACGCGTCGTCGCGGGCGTCCATGAATGGCGTCCCCTTTCTCGAAGCCGCCAAGTACGACAGCATCAGCGCGGCGCTCTGGGTCCCATTCACCGTGCTGGCCTTCTGGCTGGCGGAGCGCGCGCCCGTCACCCGGCACTCCTGGTCGCGGTCAGTGCCGCTGGTGCTGCTGGCTACGGCCGGCGTGGTGCTCGCGCGCGCCGTGTTTGTCATCGTCACCGATCCGATTCTTCGCTGGTATCCGGCGCCGCCCACGTTTCGCGAGGTGTTCATCACCTCCATTGCGAACAACTTCTTTCTCTTCCTGTTGTTCGTGGGCGCCGGGCACGGCCTGGTGTATGCGCGCCGCATTCGCGAGCGCGAGGAGCTGCTGGCCCGCGCAGAGCTGCGCCATCTCAAGGCCCAATTGCACCCGCACTTTCTCTTCAATACGCTGAACGCCATCTCGGCCTACGTACGGGCCGAGCCCGACACGGCCGTGCAGATGATTGCGCGGCTCAGCACCTTGCTGCGTCACGCGCTGCAACGTGCCGGCACGCAGGAAGTCTCGCTCGAAGAAGAACTCTCCATCGTCGCAGCCTACGTGGACATCGAACAGGTCCGCTTCGACGATCGCCTGCGCGTGGTCTGGCAGATCGCGCCCGACACGCTTGGCGCCACGGTCCCCCATCTGCTGCTGCAACCACTGGTCGAGAACGCCATCCGCCACGGCCTCGCGCCGCTCAGTCGGACCGGCACCGTGGAGATTCGCGCCGAGCGCCGCGACAATTCACTGCACCTGCTCGTGCGCGATGACGGCGTGGGCCTTGCGGGTTTGCCTCGCACGTTCGTCGCGAACACGCCTCCATCCCGCGACCAGCTCACTGCATCGTCCGGCGTGGGACTCAGCAACGCGAGGGCGCGCCTCCAGCAGCTCTACGGCGAAGCCCATGACTTTGTCCTCGACACGCGCGACCCGCAGGGCCTCGACGTGTGCATCGTTTTGCCCTATCGCCCGTTCGCACGGAGTTGACCCATGGCCCCGGCCAGTGGCGTGGTGGCCCCCACGCGCATCCCCGTTCTCATTGCCGACGACGAAGCGCCGGCCCGTCTTGGGCTTCGCAACATGCTCGAGCGCCATGCCGACGTGCAGGTGGTGGGTGAGGCCCGAAGCGGACTCGAAGCCATCGGCGCCATCGAGAGCCTGCGTCCGGAACTGGTGTTCCTCGACGTGCAGATGCCCGACGGTGATGGCTTCGAGGTCATCCGTCAGGTGGGCGCGGACCGCATGCCGGTGGTGATCTTCTCCACCGCCTTCGACGAGCATGCGCTGCGTGCCTTCGAGGCGCATGCGCTCGACTATCTGCTCAAGCCCTACGATCAGCTGCGCTTCGACGCCGCGCTCGACAAGGCCCGTGAACGCCTGCAGCGCCGCGCCATCGACGAACGGCTGCTGCACTTCCTCGAGCGGGTGGACGAGCGGACCCGATTCCTGCAGCGCATCGTCGTGCGAAACGGGGCGCGCACGCAGTTCGTGCCGGTCTCACAGGTGGACTACCTCGAAGCCGATGCCAACTACGTGCGCGTGTGGTCGGGTGACAAACATTGGCTGGTGCGCGAGACCCTCACCAACCTCGAGCGTCAGCTCGACCCGACACGCTTCCTGCGCATTCATCGCTCACTCGTGGTGCATGTCACGCGCATTGTCGAGTTGGAATCGCTGTTCGCCGGCGAGTATGTGATCTCCCTCAGTACCGGCAAGAAGCTCACCAGCGGTCGCACGTTCCGCGCAGCCATTCAGGCCGCACTCGGCGTGTAAGGTCCGGTGGTCCACGGTTCACCGTGACGCCGCGCCACATTCGTCACACAACCGTGGTTCAGTGTGGTCGGTCGGTCGATTGTGTGCACACAGCGCGGCGTTCTGCCGCACGATGCATCTCACCGCACACACATTGGCACGGAGACACACATGCCCATCACGTCCACATTGGCCCGCCGCCATCTGCTGGTCGGCCTCGCGGCCTTCGGCATCGCCGCCTGCAGCGACGATGACTCCCCCGCGCAGTCGTTTGTCGGGCCCGACTTCCAGAATACCACGCCGTCCCCGTCGGTGCCGTCGATCTTTGCGCCCGGTGTCATCTCCATCGGTGATCGCGCCTGGCAGTGGCGCCTTACCCTGTCCCCGAACGGCAAGGAAGCCTACTTCGCGCGCAGCGCGCAGTTCTTCCCGTTCACGCGGCAGGCCACGATTTACCACACGCGCCTGCAGAACGACGGCACGTGGAGCGCGCCCGTCGTGGCGTCGTTCTCGGGGCAGTACAGCGACATCGATCCGTTCATCTCTCCCGACAACCAGCGCCTGTATTTCTCCTCGGCACGACCGGTGAACGGCAGCCCGCGCCAGGACATCGACCTCTGGTATGTGCCGCGCCAGGGTGACGGGTGGGGCGCTCCGGTGCACCTCGGTGCCGAAGTCAATTCGCCGGACACCGACGAACTGTACGCGTCCGCCAGCGCGGACGGCACGCTGTACTTTGCCAGTGGCCCCTTCTTCCCGCAGCCTGGCAAGCACTTTGACATCTACAGCGCCGAGCGTCGTGGTGAGGGCTTTGCGCCGCGCGTTGCCCTGCCCCTCACCGTCAACACGCAGCCACAGACGGGCGTGTCCGATCTGCAGGCGGCCTGGGATTTCAATCCGGAGATCTCGGTGGACGGCAAGACCCTCGTCTTCACCTCACTCCGTCCCGGCGGGTTCGGGCTCGGCGATCTGTACGTGAGCAATCGTCAGGGCGGCACCTGGAGCCAGGCCCGCAACCTCGGCCCGCTGGTCAACAGCGCCGACGACGAGTATCACCCCACCCTCTCCCGCAACAAGCAGACACTGTGGTTCGTGCGCGCCAATCTCGGCAAGCAGTTGCGTGGGGACTTCTACCACGTGCGCACCTCGGCGCTGGACCTGCGCTGACCTGATGGTCTGACCGTGTCGTGAGCACGAAGCGCGTGGTTCGTGCTCACGCCACGGTCACGATTGCGGTGGTCAGTTCTTCGTGGCCGCAAAGACCCCAAGCAGCGCGCGCCAATCGTTGGCGTTGAGGAGCTGAAAGCGGCGCAGCCGCGGCGAGGGTTCGGCCCACGCCGAACGCTGCACGCCGATGTCGACCAGCCGCGGGACGTCCTGCTCCAGCAACAACGCCTTCGTGCCGCTCAAGGTGGCGTTCACATCGATCACACGCCCGTTGTGGAGTACCGCGATCGAGTCCACCTCCGTGTGTCCGATCACCACACGGTCCACGGCGAAGTGTCCAAGCGTGCGCTGAATGTGCTGGTCATCGGCCAGGGGATGTCCCTCCATACCCATGACCAGTCCGCGGTACTGCGTCACTGATGTGAGGCCCAACTGGTCGTCGCGAGTCCGTCCGGGACCGGACTTGCCCGCGAGATAGTCCCGACTCCGTGCGTTCAGCGTATCGATCGACAGCTGATCGCGCAGCACCGCCGGACTGACACCACCGTGCACATACAGCGTGCGTCCGATGCGCAATGCCACCGGGCGGGTGCGCAGCCACTGACCCAGCACGGTATTGCTGTCGAGGAGTTGGTGGTAGCGCGCCAACTGCCGCATGGCGAAGTGATGCTCGGCCTCGATGTCCTTGGTCACACCGGTCAGATTGTACTGCTCGTGATTGCCAAGCACGACATGCACCGCGCCTCCCGCGGCCTGCGCCTCGCCTTCGAGCCGATACAGTGTCCAGAGCAGCGGATATACCCATCGACCGCGATCCGTGGCGTCGCCCAGCACCACCACCTGTCCATTCCCGTAGGTCCAATGGCCAAGGGAATCGGTAATGCCCATGGCGCGGGCCCAAATTCCGAAGTAGGCGCTGTCTCCTTCGAGATCGCTCACGACCGCCACCCGTGGTGCGGCGGGAAGATCTGCGGCTGGAACCGCTGCCGGTGCCCGCCACTGCCAGTGACTGCGCCGCCCCTCGCATTCGATGGTCACCGAGTCAGCCGGCAGTGTGTCACGCTCCACATGGTCGTCACAGTACCACGCAACTTCGTGTTGACCACCGCCCAGTCTACGCACAACCGGACCATGCATGGCATTGAGACTGGGAGCAGGCGCCACCACGGCCTGATCTGCCCGCCACTTGATCGCGCCCGATCCGACCGGTATCAGGATGCTTTCATACACACCGCCCGCCGTCTGTACGACCTGACTGCGGGACAGCCAAATGACCAGCCCCGCGGCCGCCACCCCAATTGTGCCAGCGGCGGCAATCAGTATCCGCCGCGCAATCCGTCGCATCCCCATCGTTCCTCATCGGCTGCCGTTCGTTGCTGCGCACCAGACGTTGGTGGTGGCGGCCATACGACCCTGACAGGGCGGAGGATTCAAGATGGGACAGGATGAAAACGAGGCAGCTCAGCGCCCGACTCCCCGCCACAAAGCGAGGAGTCGGCGCGCACTCAACGTCCGGCGTTCACGCGGGCGCTGAGAGTACTGAGCCGCTCACCCGCCGCGCGCAGGGTTTCCTCGCGCTTGGCAAAATGGAAGCGGATGAGATGCCTGACTGGCTCGCGGAAGAAGCTTGACCCTGGCACACCGGCCACGCCCACCTCCTTGATGAGCCACTCCGACGCGGCCGTGTCGTCGGCAAATCCCAGACTGCTGATGTCCACCATCACATAGTACGCACCCTGCGGCTCCGTAAACGGCAGTCCGGTCTCGCGCAGGATGTCGAGAAAGAGTGTGCGCTTGGCCGTGTACAGCGACGTCAGTTCCTCGTAGTAACTGTTCGGCAGGTCCAGCGCGCCCACGGCCGCCTCCTGCAGCGGCGCCGCCGCACCAACCGTGAGGAAGTCGTGCACCTTGCGCGCCTGCGCAATCACCGACGCGGGCGCATGCACGTAACCCAGGCGCCAGCCGGTGATGGAGTAGGTCTTGGACAGCGAGTTGCAAGTGATGGTCCGCTCGAACGCACCCGGCAGCGTGTTGAAGTACACGTGCTCGTGCGGTGCGTATACGATGTGCTCGTAGGGCTCATCGGTGATCACCCAGGTGTCATACTGCTCGGCGTAGCGCAGAATGGTGAGCAGCTCTTCGCGCGTGAACACCTTGCCGCTCGGGTTCGACGGATTGCAGACCACGATGGCCTTGGGACGCTGCGCAAAGGCCTTGGCGAGATCGTCTTCGTCGAATCCAAAGCCCGGCGGATGCAGCGGCACATAAATGGGCTCGGCACCCGAGAGGATCGCGTCAGCCGCGTAGTTCTCGTAAAACGGCGAGAACACGATGACCTTGTCGCCTGGATTGCAGGCCGTCATCATGGCCACCATCATGGCTTCCGTGCTGCCGCAGGTCACCACCAGATGCTGATCGGGGTCCACCTCGAGCCCTGAGCAGCGCGTGATCTTGCGCGCGAGCGCTTCGCGGAAGCGTGGGGCGCCCCAGGTCACCGCGTATTGGTGAAAGGGACCGCGCGTGGCGCGCTCGAGGCCTTCGAGCAGCACTTCCGGCGGATCGAAGTCCGGGAAACCCTGCGAAAGGTTGATGGCCCCGTGCTGGTTCGCGAGGCGCGTGGTGCCCCGGATGACGGACTCGGTGAAGATCGAAAGGCGGGAAGCGGTGGCAGGCATGGGCTCACGCTACCGCCGAGTACGGCGGATTGCCAGCGCCAATCCCACGCAGCCCAGAACCGCCACGTCGATCGCACCAAAGGCGATGGCAGCAGTGGTGGCCTTCGGAGACGCATGCGGATGCGAAAAGCCCACCAGTGCACCCGCCACGGCACAGGTCCCCACCATCAGCAACAACCGTTGACCGGCCGCACGGGGCTGTCGGGGCAGGTCTCGCGCTTCACGTCCACGCCACTGCCAGAGCAGGCCGCGACGAACGATGTACCGCCACATGCACAGGGTCAGCAGTGCAAACCCGATGGTGAGCCACAACTGCAATGCGTCATGCAACGGCGCTTCGCCTCCGAGGTGCGGCACCGGTGTACGGAGAAACGGGAGGTGGGGCACCAACCAGCCGCTGTGATTGCCGTGGGTGATGCCGTCGAGCACAACATGCGACACCCCGCCGATCCAGGCGGAATAGCCTGTCCGCCACCAGACGTGCCATCCGCTCGGCGGCGCGAGAGCCGCCAACTCATGCACCCGGACCCAGCGATGGTCCCGGACATACGGCAGCAACGCGGGCAACAGCACCGCCGTCAGCAGCCACGTCAGCACAAGGCTCACCGGCACGGTGAACCAGAGCTGGGCCGACAGCGTGTGACTGAACTCCCAGTCATCGCGCATGCGGCCAATGAATTCGAAGTCCGGTGCCATGCTGCCAATGCACAGCGCCAGGCCCGAGAAGCGGGCCGGCCAACGCAACTTGAGGGGCAGAACCAGAGCCTGATGCGACAGCAGGGTTGCCGGCACGGCATGCACTCCGGAAAGAGTCGATGTGGAAGTTTCTCCAGAATGCGTGGTCCATGTCCCGTGCCAGATACGAGCCGGTCGCCCGCAGGTGTCGCGATGGAAACAGCTCGGTGACGGGGGCCAGGTCGGGTGTGGCGTGGCAGGGCCTCAATCGTCCTTCACGTGGCCCGGGTTGTCACACCGGGGTGCAGTGCCAATGTCCTCCCCCACCGATCCCTCGCGTGCCACAACTCGACAAGCTGATTGCCCGCCTCGAATCCGGGGTGGCCTCTGCCATCGTCCTCGAATCCGACTCGCCCATTGCCCTGCAGACCGGCATGGGCCTGCAGCAGTTCAGCTCCCAGGTGCTGTCCGTGTCGCAGGTGCTGGCCCTCATCAGCGAGGTGGCCGATGCCGATGTGCGTCCGAGTATCCAGAGCGGCCGTGATATCCGGTTCACCTACCAGTTCAACGGCAAGCCCTGGTTGGTGCAGCAGGACAAGGACGCGAGCGGTGTGCGAATCGAGGTGCGGGCCTGGTCGGAGCGAGACAACGGCGCCGAGACGCCGAAGCCGCTGAACACAGCCCCGCGCGGTGTGGCCAGCGTGACGCCAACGGCCGCACCGGCGACGCCGGCCGTGGCGCCATTGGCCGAGTCCAGCCGCAGTGTACCACGTCGTGCAGACGACGCACCCATCGCCGCAGCCGCCGAACAGAGTGATGCCCGCAGCGCGCTTGATGCGCTGCTGCGCATTCAGGTGTCACGCGGAGCCGCCGACCTGCATTTGCGCGTCGGCGAACCACCCATCTTCCGTCTGGGCGGTGATCTGGTGCGCCTCGAGGGCGAGGCGCCGCTCACGCCCGAGGGCCTCGAGGCCATGCTGCGCTCCATCATGCCCGTCAAGAATCAGGGCGAGTACGAGGAGCTCTGGGATACCGACTTTGCCTACGAAATCGAGGGCTTGTCGCGTTTCCGTGTGAACGTGTTGCGTGACCGCTATGGCATCGCCGCCGTCATGCGCACCATTGCCAGCACGACCGTGACCGTGGAGCAGATGGGCATTTCGCCGGAGGTGCAGGCGCTCTGCAATCTCACCAAGGGCCTGGTGCTGGTCACCGGCCCCACCGGCTCGGGCAAGTCCACCACGCTCTGTGCACTGGTGGATCTCATCAACCGCACGCGCTCCGATCATCTCATCACGATCGAAGATCCCATCGAGTTCGTCCACCAGAGCAAGAAGTGCCTCATCACCCAGCGTCAGGTGGGTGTGCACACGCAGTCGTTCAAGAGTGCGCTGCGTGCGGCGCTGCGCGAAGACCCTGACATCATCCTGGTTGGTGAGCTGCGCGACCTCGAGACGATTGCCATTGCCATGGAAACGGCCGAAACCGGACACCTCGTGTTCGGCACGCTGCACACCTCCACGGCCGCGTCCACCATCAATCGCATCGTGGACCAGTTCCCCGCCGACCGGCAAGAGCAGATTCGCATCATGCTCTCCGAGTCGCTCAAGGCGGTTGTTTCGCAGGTGCTCTGCCGCAAGATCGGTGGAGGCCGCGTGGCAGCGCGCGAAATTCTCATTGTCAACAAGGCTGTCAGCGCGCTCATTCGCGAAGGCAAGACGGTGCAGATCCCCAACATCATCCAGACGCAGCGCAAGCTGGGCATGGAGACGCTCAACGACGCGCTGCTCAATCTGGTCAAGACCAAGCAGGTGGAGCCCGAGGAGGCCTACAACAAGGCCGTGGAAAAGAAAGACATGGCCATGAAGCTCAAGGCCATCGGGCACAACATCACGTCGGCGGGACTCGACGAGTAAGGCCGTCGCCTCGAGCAGGCGTGGATGCAGCGGGACCGGTCAGCCCTCAGGCACCGGTCCCGTTTCCATGACGCCCCCCGTCAGCAGATGACGCGTATCGATGGCAATGCGCTCCGCGATGCCTTCGAGCGGCAGGTCGTTGCGATCGGTACCGAAGGGCTCCTCGATTTCGGTGGCGAGGAGCTCGAGTCCCATGGTGGCGAAAAACGTGAACATGCAGGCTATGACCGTACCGTAACCGAACTCACGCACCAGACCGAACGGCATGATGAGTGCGTACAGCAGCACGAATTGCTTCACATATGAACTATACGAGAAGGGAATGGGCGTATTGCGAATGCGCTCACAGGCGCCCGTCACGTCGTCGAAGGCCAGTAGTACCGGTGTGAGCGACACGATGGTTTCGCGCGGCAATTCGCCGCTGGCCACCTGGCGATGCAGCGCCCGCGTCATCTGCTGCAGTACGGCATTGGGCTCGTGGGGACGCACCTCCCCCCGCGGCGTACGCAGATGCTCGGTGAGCGCCACCGGAAAGCGCTCCAGGTAGTCCGCCCAGCGTGTGCGCGAGGGGTGACCGACCGGCAGCAACGCGTCGAGTTGATGCGCCAACCCGCGCGAGATGTTCACCAGCTGGCCCCACAGACGACGTCCCTCCCACCAGCGGTCGTAGGAGGTGTTGGTGCGAAACACCAGCAGCAGGCCGAGGATGATGCCGAGAATGGAGAGGAAGCTCGGCCCGAGCGGCACGGCCACGCGCACCACGTCCGTCTCGATCCACACCACCAGCCAGGCCCATACGCCCGCGGCGATGACATCGAGGAACAGGATGCGGAAGACCGGACTGCGCGGGAAATCGAACAGGATGCGCAGCCAGTTCTTCGGGTCGTAAATAATCATGACAACGAGAAGCGTAAGGTGGACGGCGTAAGGGGAACCGCGGGAAGGAACGGCACGCGAGGCGGCGTAGGGGGAACCGCGGAAAGGAACGGCACGCGAGGTGGCGTAAGGGGAACCGCGGGAAGGAACGGTACGCGAGGTGGCGTGCCGCCTCGCCTACTTCGCGGCGGCGACGCACTCCAGTTCCACGCGCGCGCCGAACAGCAGCGTCGCCTGCACCGCCGCGCGCGCGGGATACTTGCCATCCGCAAAGTAGCCGCGATACACCGCATTCATGGCCGGCCACTCCTTGAGATCCGCGAGATAGGCGGTGCAGCGCACAATGCGGTCCATGCCCAGCCCGTCCGACGCGAGCACGGCCTTGATGTTCTCCAGCACCTGACGGGTTTCCGCCTCAATGCCGCCCGGCACCAGCGTGCCATCAGGCAGCGTACCCAGCGTGCCCGACACAAAGACGAGATTCCCCACGCGCACCGCCGGCGAGAAGGGATTGGCGGGCGGGCCATCCGGCTGGATGTACACGATGTCGGTGGAGGCCGTGCGCTGCGGCGTGTCAGCACTCGGTGCCGGCGCATCACCGGCGGCACAGGCCAGAGTGGTCAGCGTGAAGGCCGAAGCCAGAAGCCCGCGCAGCGGGCGGCGAGTGCGCAAAGGCGTGGGAGTAGTCATGGCCCGAACCTGACGGCAAAGCGCCGCGCGTCAAGCGGTCAATCTGTCCCGTCCCCTCGCCATCCCGCGTCACGGGGCGCAGTTTGGCTGAATACGGACAATCGCCGCACACAGGAGGCGTAGTGCAGGACACGCAGACCACGGCATACGATGCCATCGTCGTCGGTTCGGGCATCTCCGGAGGATGGGCTGCCAAGGAGCTCACGGAAAAGGGCCTCAAGGTCCTCATGCTCGAACGCGGACGAAACGTCGAGCATATCAAGGACTACCCGAACGCCACCAAGGGGCCGTGGGAGTACCCGCATCGCGGTGGGCGCACGCAGCAGATGATCGCCGACTATCCCGTGCTCAAGCGCGACTACCCGCTCAACGAGAAGAACCTCGACTGGTGGGCCAGCGACAAGGATTCGCCCTACACCGAGGTCAAACGCTTCGACTGGTATCGCGGCTATCACGTTGGTGGACGCTCTCTCATGTGGGGCCGGCAGAGCTATCGCTTCTCCGACATCGATTTCGAGGCCAACCTGAAGGAGGGCATCGCCGTTGACTGGCCCATCCGCTACCGCGAAATGGCGCCGTGGTACAGCTACGTCGAAAAGCATGCCGGCATTCAGGGCACCAAACAGAACTTGCCGCAACTGCCCGACGGCGAGTTCCTGCCGGGCTTTCCACTCAATTGCGGCGAACAGCACGTCAGTGATCAGCTGAAGAAGGCGTACAAGGGCAAGCGCCATCTGTTCATCGGACGCAGCGCCAACCTCACGCAGCCGCTGCCGGGGCGCGGCCAGTGTCAGACGCGCAACGCCTGCTGGCTGGGCTGTCCGCTGGGCGGCTACTTCAGCACACAATCGTCCACGCTGCCGCCGGCCATGGCCACGGGCAATCTCACGCTCAGGCCGCACTCCATCGTACACGAACTCGTGTACGACAAGGACAGCAAGCGCGTGAAGGCGGTGCGTGTGCAGGATGCGCTGACCAACGAGACGCTCGAATTCACCGCCAGAATTTTCTTTCTCTGTGCGTCCACGCTCAACAGCACCTGGCTTTTGATGCGTTCGGCCACGGACGTCTGGCCCGGTGGCCTGGGCAGTGCCAGTGGAGAGCTCGGACACAATCTCATGGATCATCATTTCCGTCTGGGCGCGAGTGGTCGCCTGGAGGGCTTTGATGATCAGTACTACTACGGCGGCCGGCCGTCGGGCTTCTACATTCCGCGCTTCACCAATCTCGCCGGTGACAAGCGACCGTATCTGCGTGGCTTTGGCTATCAGGGCAGCGCCAGTCGTGCCGGTTGGGGACGCGCGGTGGCCGAGTTGGGTATTGGCGGCGCCTTCAAGGACGAAGCCGCGCAGCCGGGTCAGTGGGGCATCGGCGCCACGGCTTTTGGTGAGATGCTGCCCGACCACAGCAACATGATCTCGCTCGACGAAACGAAGAAAGACAAGTGGGGCCTGCCCGTGCTCAAGATCGATTGCGAGATCAAGGAGAACGAGCAGCTCATGCGCAAGGACATGACCGTGGAGATGGCCGAGATGCTGGAGGCGGCGGGCGTGAAGGATGTGCGCACGTATGACAACGGCTATGCGCCCGGCATGGGCATCCACGAGATGGGCACCGCGCGCATGGGACGTGATCCCAAGACCTCCGTGCTCAACAAGCACAATCAGGTCTGGGACGCGCTCAACGTGTTTGTCACCGACGGCTCGTGCATGACGTCGTCTGCCGCCGTCAATCCTTCGCTCACCTACATGGCGCTCACCGCGCGCGCGGCCGACTTTGCCGTGACGGCGCTCAAGCGCCGCGATCTGTGAGGCGCATGGCCCATGTCTGATCACGTGCCGAACATTCCCGACGTAGTGCCGGCGGGCATCGCACGCCGCGAGGCCATCAAACGCGTTGGTGTGTTGCTGGGTGGTGTGGCGTTTGTGGGTGGCAGCAGTTTGCTCAGCGCCTGCAGTGGCGACCGCCCGCCGCCACCTGATGCACCAACGGCCAAACCCATCGGCGATTTTTCAGTGGACGACCAGCGCTTCCTCGACGAGGTGGCCGACACCATTCTGCCCACCACGGCCAAGTCGCCAGGCGCCAAGGCGGCGGCCACCGGGCCGTTCATGGCGCTCATGGTCACGGATACCTACACGCCAGAAGACCGCACCGTCTTTCGCACGGGACTGCGCAGCATCGATGATGCCTGCCGCACCATGCATGGCACCGGTTTCATGCAAGCCACCGCTGAGCAACGTCTTGCCTTGCTGGAAACGCTGGACAAGGAGCAGTACGAGTATCAGCGCAGCAAGACGCGCGAGGAACCCACGCACTACTTCCGCATGATGAAGGAGCTCGCGATGCTGGGGTTCTTCACATCGGAGATTGGCTACACGCAGGCCATGCGATACAAGGAGACACCCGGCGAGTACCAACCCTGCGTGCCGTATGTGAAGGGCGAAACGAGCTGGGCACCGCACGCCTGATCTCGGCTCCCGCCGTTCAGCTCCCGCCGTTCAGCTCCCGCCGTTCAGCTCCCGCCGTTCACCTTACGCCGTCTCGCGTACTGTTCCTTCCCGCCGTCCACCTTACGCAGTCAAACCTTACGCTTCTCGTTAGTCCCATGATCAAGAGCCTCGACGACTTCCGCAGCCACTGGACCTGGGAAGCCGACATCACCGCCAAACTCATCGGCGGCCTCACCGACGCCTCGCTGGCCCAGGCCATCGCGCCCGGCGCGCGCACCCTCGGTCGACTCGCCTGGCATCTTGCCCAAACCATTCCCGAGATGATGGGCTCCGCTGGCCTGCAGGTGACCGGCGTCGATCCCCATGCACCAACGCCCGCGACCGTGACCGCCATTCACAGCGCCTACCAAGCCGCAAGCGCCTCGCTCCTCGAGCAGATCGCCGCGCAGTGGACCGACGCCACGCTCAGCGAAGAGCGCGACATGTACGGCGAGCGCTGGACGGTGTCCCAGACACTGCTGGCCCTGCTGCTGCACCAGGTGCATCACCGCGGACAGATGACGGTACTCATGCGTCAGGCCGGCCTCGCTGTGCCCGGCATCTACGGTCCGGCCAAGGAAGAGTGGGCCGCCATGGGCATGGAGCCGCCGACGGTGTGACCACCGTCCAATGCACACACAAGAACGGGGGCCACCAACGTGGCCCCCGTTCTTTCTGCTACCGCTGTTCAACCGACTGCAGTTCCTTCCCGCAGTCCACCTTACGCAGTCACACCTTACGCCCTCCGCAGTGAACCGCCCGCCGTTCCTTCCCGCGGTCCACCTTACGCAGTCACACCTTACGCCCCTAGTTGGTCTTACCGCCGAGCGACCGGCTCCAACCGCACAATCCCCGTCGGCTTGCCCTGCTGGTCATCCAGCACCACATACACAAACCCGTCCGGACCCTGCCGCACATCACGCACGCGGCCAAGATTGCGCGCCAGATTGTCCGCCAGATCCGCGCGCGCGCCGTCGAGCGTCAGCCGCGCCACACGCTGCCCCGCCAGACCGCCGGCAAACACACTGCCCTTCCACGCCGGGAACTTGTCGCCCGTGTACACCATCAGGCCCGACGTGGCGATCGACGGCACCCACACATGCTTCGCGTTTTCCATGCCCGGCGCCATCGTGCTGGCGTGAATCGCCTTGCCCGGGCCGTAATTCACACCGAAGCCCACCACCGGCCACCCGTAGTTCTTGCCGGCTTCCACGAGGTTGAGCTCATCACCGCCCTGCGGGCCATGCTCGGTGGCCCACACCGCGCCCGTGGTGGGATGCACCACTAGACCCTGCGGATTGCGGTGCCCATAGCTCCAGATTTCCGGCTTCGCGCCCGAGCGACCCACGAAGGGATTGTCCTTCGGCACCGTGCCGTCTTCCATGAGCCGCAACACCTTGCCCTGATGCGTGGACAAGTCCTGCGCCGGATGCGCGGGCAAGTCGCCCTCGGGCGGCGCCTGGCGATCGCCCACCGTCATGAACAGGTGCCCCTTGCCGTCGAAGGCAAGGCGTGAGCCGAAGTGCCCCGGTCGTCCGCGCGTGTCGGCGACAAAAATGTCCTGCCCCTCCACCAGCGCATCGTTCACCAGCTTGGCGCGATGCAACGCCGTGGTGGAGCCGCCATTCACCTGCTTCGAGTAGGTGAGATACACGTAGCGGTTCTGCGCGAAGTTGGGATGCACGACCACATCCAGCAGACCGCCCTGGCCTGCGGCCACAACCGCCGGCACGCCATTCACCGCCGTGGGCAGCAGCTTGCCGCCACGCACCAGGCGCAGACGGCCCGGCCGCTCCGTCACCAGCAGGTCACCACCGGGGACAAAGGCCAGACCCCAGGGATTCACGAAGCCGTCCACCACCGGCACCACGCGGTAGTCGTGCACCGACGACTTGAACACCGCCGGCGCGGCCTGCGCCGCTGCGGCAGACGTGACCACCGCTGATCCCAACACCACACCCGCGGCGACGAAGCCCAGCCGCAGCACCGATCCACGCATCTTGCCTCTCCTGAATGACGGAAAACTGCTGGTGCAAGCTACCGCGCCGCCCTAGCCCTCGGCAAAGGCCCGTAGCACCCGCACCGTATTCACATGCACGGCCACCGTGTCGTGCACATCACGCCCGTAGCCGCCACTCATCGTGGCCACCACCGGGATGCCCACCTCGCGGCAACTGCCCACCACGTAGGCATCGCGGGCCATGAGCCCCTCGAACGTCATCGCCAATCGCCCCAGTCGGTCGCCCTCGTGCGGATCGGCTCCCGAAAGGTATACCACCAGATCGGGACGCGACGCGCGCAGCACCTCCGGCAGATGCTCCCGCAGCAGCCCCAGATAGGTGTCGTCGGTGGTGCCATCTTCCAACTCCACATCGCGCGTGCCCGGCACCTTGTGGAACGGAAAATTCTTCGCGCCATGCATGCTGAACGTGTACACCGATGGGTCACCGGCAAAGCAGGCATGGGTGCCGTTGCCCTGATGCACATCAAGATCGACGATCGCCACCCGGCGAACACGTCCCATCGCCTGCAGACGCCGCACCGCAATGGCCACATCGTTGAACGTGCAGAAGCCTTCGCCGCGATCGGGAAACGCATGATGCGTACCACCCGCCAGATTCATGGCCACCCCATCACGCAGCGCGCACTCGGCCGCCTCCAGCGTGCCTTGGACCACGCGGAACGCCCGCTCGACAAACGACGGGCTCCATGGTAACCCGATGCGCCGCTGCTCCGCATGGGGGAGCGTACCGTCCTCGATGTGTGCCACATACTCCGGCGTGTGCACCCGCAGCACTTCCTCGCGCGCCGCACGCGCCGGATCGTGCAGCGCTTCAGCACGCACCAGCCCATCGCGCAACACGGCTTCACGCAACAAGGCGTACTTGGCCATCGGGAACCGGTGTCCCTCAGGCAATTCGATGGCGTAGCGGGACGACGACCAGAGATGCAGCACGCGGCAAACAGGGCAACGGGGCAACAGGACAACGGGACCGGATCACAGCACCGCCGAAACCGGGCAGGCAGCAGCGCAGTATCAGCAAGCTCATGCCGTGTCGCGTAGATTCACAGTCTCGCTACGCAACACTCCTTCCGCAGCACGAGGTTCCCCCGTGTCACCCGTCCGCGTCCGCGCCCGCGCACAGGCCCGTGTGCTTCACGCCTGCGCCGCCGGCGCCCTGGCCGCCGCGCTTCCGCCCCTCGTCAGCCCGCTGGCCGCTCAGGGTGGCAAGCTCCCCACGCCCATCAACGTGCTGGTCAAGCCCAACAAGGCCGCCGGCACCGTGTGGTCGGACGAGGGTCCGCGCACCTGGACCCCACGGCCCACCGCGGCAGCCATCACGGCGAATGACCTGCGCACGCGACTCTATCAGCTCGCGGCCGACTCCATGCAGGGCCGCGCCGCCGGCGAGCGGGGCAACTTCAAGGGCACCGAGTACATCGCCCGCGAGTTCCGCCGCCTGGGCCTCCAGCCCGCGGGTGACAGCGGCACCTTCTTTCAGATCCTGCCCTTCGGTCCCATCGGCATCGACAGCCTGAGCGCCCAGCTGCGCATCGGTGGCACCACGCTCAAGCAGAAGTCGGACTGGGTGCCGCAGGTCCCCACGGCCGCCAATGGAGTGGGCTCGCGCGCCGCACTCGACAACGTGCCGGTCATCTTTGCCGGCCAGTACGGCGACACGGCGGTAGCGCTCGACCCGGCGCTCATGCGCGGCAAGGTGCTGGTGTTTACCGCCCCGCCGGTGGGCGCGGCCGTGGCCGCCAGCTCCGGCGCGCCGGTGAGCTTTGTCAGTTGCAGCGACGTGCCCGACAAGTTTGGCGCCAACGCCTCCATTGCCGAGGAAGCCCGTCAGCGCGCCAATCCGACGGCGCCGCCACGGCGCGCCTTCGCCGCGCCGCTGCGTGATGCCCGCCCCGAGCGAGTGGGCGCCGCCGGCGTCCTCGTGGTGGGACTCGACGACATGTCCGCCGCCGCGCGCAATCAGGCCTTCGCGCAGCCACAGGGCATGCGGCCGGCTTCATCGCTCAATGCCGACGCGCCGCCTGCCGCGACCATTTCAAAGGCCGTGGCGGCCCAACTCTTCGGCAAGTCCATTGAGCAGGTCAGCGTTGGCACCACCGGACAGACGGTCAGCGCCTCCTGGCAGCACCAGTGGCGCCTCTCGCCCACGCCGGCGCGCAACGTCATTGCGGTGCTGCCCGGCAGCGACCCGGCGCGCAAGAACGAGTACGTGCTCGTGGGCGCACACAACGACCACGTCGGCATCAACAGCACCGTTGTCGATCACGACTCCGTGCGCGCCTACAACATGGTCGTGCGCCGTCAGGGCGCCAACGATCCGGTGTGCGTGCCCACGGCCGCGCAGCAGGCGCGCATCGACTCGCTCATCGCCATCGCGCGTTCGGTGCGCGCGCCGCGCCGCGACAGCATCATGAACGGCGCCGATGACGATGGCTCCGGCACAGTGGTCATGCTCGAAATCGCCGAGCAGTTCGCGAAGCAGAAGCCGGCGCGGTCCATTGTGTTCGTCTCCCATCAGGGCGAAGAGCGTGGCCTGCTGGGCTCACGCTGGTTCACCGACAATCCCACCATCCCGCTCGAACAGATCGTGGCCGCGCACAACATGGACATGGTGGGCAAGGGCCGTGACTGGCAGGTCAAGTATGGTGGCCCCGCCTCGGTACAGATGCTCGGCGCACGTCGCCTCTCGCGCGAGTTCGGCGACATCATCGACTCGGTCAACGCCAACATTCCCGAGCCCATGGCCATCGACAAGACCTGGGATGTGCCGGCCAATCCGCTCAATCGGTTTTGCCGCAGCGACCAGGTCAACTATGTGCGCAAGAACATCCCGGTGGTCTACCTCTCGCTGGGCTATGCGGTGGACTATCATCAACACACGGATGAACCGCAGTACATCGACTACGATCATGCCGCGCGTCTCGGCCGCTTCGTCCATCAGACCATGACGGCCGTGGCCAACCGGCCCGACAAGCCGGCCATTGCGGGCCCCGATCCCAGCATGCCCAGCTGCAATCGCTGAGCCGCAGGCGGTTCGTCCCGTACGATCCGTCCCGGCCAGCCCCTCGCGGTGCCTGCGGCCACATCCTACGTTTGGGTGTGGCCGCTTCTGTTGCTCCCTCAGCCCCCGCGCCCCCGGCGCACAAAACCGGCAGCCTGCGCGCGCGGCTTCGTCTGGTGGCCATCTTCGTGGCCCTCGCTTTCGGGCTACTGGCCTGGCTCCGAGCGCGCGACCGGCAATTGGCCGAACAGCGGCTGACGGGCGAGCGCGCAAGCGACAATGCCCTGGCCGTCACCCAGTCGCTCGACGGCCAGATTGCCCAGGCGCAAACCCTGCTCCAGAGCCTCACCTACGTCGTCGACCCGGCCGCCCCGAGCGCGGAAACAGACTCCGTGCTGCGTGTGCTGCATGAGAAAATCGTGGCGCCCTACGCCAATCTGTTCATGGTGGACACCAACGGTACCATGATTGGCGCCGCGCGCATCCACCCGGCCGGGCGTCGTCGCATGGACGTCGGGGATCGTCCCTACTTTCTGGACACCAAGCTCGCCCAGCGCTTCACGGTGGGTGACCCGGTGCGCTCACGTGCCCGCGGCGATTCGGCTTGGCTCATGCCCTTCATGGCGCCCGTACCCGACCCCCGCACGGGCCGCGCGGTGGCCTATGTCGGCGCCACCATTCTGGTGGACTCGCTGGAGGGCGTGCAGATGGCTCGACGCCTTCCGCAGGGCTCCGTGCTGACGGTGCTCAACACGAAGGGTCGCATCATCATTCGTACGCTCGACACCGACCGCTGGGTGGGACGGCAGTTTCCCGGCTTCTCCGAGCGCGGGCAGGCCGAGCAGCCTGTTGGCATCGACACCATTGTCCCGAGTGACATCGATCGCATAGACCGGCTGTTCGGTTCCGAGTTCATGCGCAACACCCCGTGGCGCGTGTACGTGGGCATTCCGGTCAACGAAGCCTTCGCCGCGGCGCGACTGCAGTTCATCTACGACTTTCTCATCGGCCTCCTCGGCGGTGTGTTTGTTGTCTTCATCGCGTACTGGGTGACCGGACGCCTGCTGCGTCCCATCGAATCGCTCACGCTGGACGCGCGCGCCATCTCCGAGGGCGACATGCGCCGTCGCTCACAGATCACCAGTGACGACGAAGTCGGTGAACTGGCGCGCACCTTCAACGCCATGGCCGACGCGCTGGTCGACCGCGAGGCGGCGCTTACGGCCTCACAGGACCGCCTGCGCGAGGCGCAGAAGCTCGAGGCCCTCGGTTCGTTCGCGGGCGGCATCGCCCACGACTTCAACAACTATCTCTCGTCCATTCTCGGGCATGTCGAGCTGGCGCGCGAAACCGTGCCGCCGCAGCACGACGCACGCGGCGAACTCGATCACGCCATCGATGCCACCCGGCGCGCGGCCGATCTTACCCGGCAGATTCTCGTTTTCAGTCGTCAGCAGGTCGTGGAACCGCGCCTCGTGAACCCCAACGAGATCGTGCGGGGCATCGAGCGACTGCTCGCACGCGTGCTCGGGGAGAACGTGGCGCTCAGCTGTCAGTACGATGACACGCTCGGCAGCATTCGCGTGGATCCGGGTCGCTTCGAGCAGGTGCTGATGAATCTCGCCACGAATGCGCGCGATGCCATGCCGCAGGGTGGTCAGTTCCACATCGGCCTCTCACGCCTGCATGTGGAAGCGGGTTCGATCCTCGACGCCGAACCCGGCACCTACGTGTGCTTCACGGCGCGCGACAGCGGTGAAGGGATTCCGCGCGAAGTCCTCGATCGCATCTTCGAGCCCTTCTTCACCACCAAGGAGCGCGGGCGCGGCACGGGCCTGGGCCTCGCCATCGCCTACGGCATCGTCAAGCAGGCCGGTGGCGTCATGACGGTGGACAGCGCCACCGGCAGTGGCACCACCCTGCGTGTGCTGCTGCCCGAGCTCGACCGCCCCGCCGACGTCACCACGCGCAGCGACGAGGTGCCGCCGCCGGTCGGACAGGAACGCCTGCTGGTGGTGGACGACGAACCCGCCGTGGCCAAGATCGCCGAGCGGCTCCTGCAGCAGGCTGGCTACGAGGTGGAATCGGCCATCGGCGCCCGTGACGCCCTCTCCCGCTTCGACACACAGCACTTCGACATGGTCATCAGCGATGTCGTGATGCCCGGCATGTCGGGGCCGGAGCTCGTGCGCGAACTCACGCGCCGCCGGCCTGAGCTACGGGTGCTGTTCGTCAGTGGCTACGCCGACGACGATGCCCTGGTGGCGGACATCGCCGCGCGGCAGGTGGCCTTCTTGCCCAAGCCCTTCTCGCGCGCCAGCCTGCTGCACAAGGTGCGGGACGTGCTCGACGCGCGGCGCGCGGCGCGATAGCGGCTCGCGATAACGCGGCGCACGATAACGCCGCGCGTGTTAACGCCGCGCGCCTACTTCTTCGTCCACTGCTCGCAGCCGCTGTTGCGGCGTGTGTCGGCCAGCTCGAGAATGGTCCACGTGCCCGCACTGTCCTTCGTCAGCAGGAAGTGGTCCACACCACAGTGTGAGAAGGTGGTCCCGCGGAAGAAGGCGTAGTCCACCCACACCGACGCCAGCGCGCCATCGATCTCCACCTTCTCGTTGGCGATGCGCTCGTCCCACACCTCGGCGTGTGGCGTACCAACCGCCTTCGCGAAGTTGTCCGCACCGTTGGTGACACTCGCGGTCATCACGCCCTGTCGTGGCGCCACGGTGATCATGCGCACATTGGGCGCAAACACCGAGCGCACCATGCTCGAGTCTCCAGCGCGCATGCCGTCGAACAGCTTCTGAACGACCGCCATCACCGCCGCCTTCTCCGCCGGCTGCGCGGTACCTTGTGCAGCGACTGCGGCGGGCGTCCACGCGCCGGCCACCACGACCGCCGATGACAGCACGGTACGACGCCAGACGGCAGCAAGCAGACGGACGGATGAGAGCGGCGTAGCAAACACGGCAGAGCTCCGGAGCTGAAGGAAGGGATGCGGATATACTCGCCTACGCGGGCGCGACGATGCAAGTTGCGGGTATGACCCCGACCCTGCTCCGTTTGGTTGCCGGCGGCGCCGGCATCGCGCTACTCAGTTTGGCGGACGCGCTCCCCGCCCAGTCTGCGAGTATGCCCAAGGTTGGCGCACTCGCGCGTGGCGACGCCGTGCTCTTCGAATCCCGCACCCTCAAGCAGTCGGGTGACGACATCACCGCCACCTTTCGCACCGTCTTCGTGAAGCCGGCCAAAGCGCCCGGCGGTGAATGGTTCGGTTCACGCACGGTGGTGACCGTGCGCTGCAAGGCGGGCACGGCGGCGGTCAAGGAGAATCGCTACTACAGCGACGCGAAGTTCACCAAGGTGGCCAGCGAAAAGATTGTTGGCGTGCCGGGCTATGCCGCGCCCGTGCCCGGCTCAGTGCCGGCCATCGCCTTCAAGCACCTGTGCCCGTCGTAAGGGGCGGAGCGGCAAAACGCTCCGCGCCTGAGAGCAGCGCGCCGAGCGCCGTGGCCTGCCCGCCCTGCTCGGGAATGCGAATCGCTGCGCCGTAGAACTGCGCCACCATCTCGAAGGTGTGCCGCACGCTCGGCAAGTCGGTCAGGTGCCCCACGATGACCGCGTGTTCGAGCTGCTGGGCGCGCGCCGCGTTGATGGCCACGATGGCAATGACCTGGCCCACCATGTTGACCAGCGCGGCCGCCGTGTCCTCACGCGGTGCGTTGACGGCATGACGGGCCACCCGCCCGAAGTTCACGGCGGTGGTGTCGGGTGGCAGTGAGCCAATGGCCTGACCGAGGATTTCTCCAATGGTGAGGTTGTGCGTGGTGTCCGTTCCGGCGCGCGCGAGTGCATCGATTTCCTGTGGATTCACCGTGTCCAGCAGCAGTCGGGACAGTCCCACCAACGTGCCACCACCCACACCGGTGCCGGTCACGTGCCGCATGCCATCCGGCGTCGCGCGCACCACCGCGGTGCCGGAGCCCGCACTGGCGACGACCGCCGCCTCGAGCCCGGACAGCGCGAGGCCGCCACGGCCAATGGCCTCCACCTCAGGCACCTGATGCACCGGCCGGCCTTCAATGACCGGCGGCAGGGCACTGCGATTGCCACCCGTCACGGCCAGCCACGCACACTGCGACGCCGTGACATCACCGGCACTGAGCGCGCGATGGACGCGCGAGAGATCGGGCTGACCTTCTGTCGGCAGCGTCCAGTGCCTGAGGCCATCGGGCGAACGGAACACGACATCGGTGTTGCTGGCGCCGAAGTCGATGGCCGCGCTGGTCACGTCACCCACGGCCCACCAGGCGGGGGCCGTCGTCCCCTGTGATGGCGAACTCACTGACCGGGCTGGTAAGTGCGCACCGCGTTGCGCTCCACGTCTTCACGGTGGAAGCTCACATCCTTGAACGCGCCGGTCGCGTAGCGTTCGCCCTGATTGAAGAAGTACGGCGACGATGGATCGTTGTTCACACCGCCGGCCAGCACACTCTTGGCTCGTACGCGCGGCCCGAACTCCACCGCGGCCACGAAGCTGTTGCCGCGATTGCCGTAATACTTCTTGGTGGTGCGGGCGCCCGTTTGTCCATACGCCGCGAGCGAGCCCCAGTTGGCCGACGCGAAGGCCACCGGCAGGCTGGGTTTGCTGTCGTCGAAGCCGGCACCGATGTCGCCGCTCAGGCGCTGGAAGCGATTCACATCGCCCCAGGGCATCTGCCATGAACCGAAGTCGCGCTCCAGCGTCTCCACCGCGCGCGACAAGGCGCCCAGCAGCTGCGCGGGCGCCGCCTTGCTGGCGATGTACTCGAGCGTGGGCGTGCCGGCCTGACGGGCCGCTGCGGCCTGCGACTGCGTAGCCGCTTCGCCGTAGGCATTGGCCAGCGTCATGGCCACACTGGCCACACCAAATCGGTAGTCCCAGTTGCGCAGCGTGCGCACGGGCACCGCCAGCCGCGTCTTGAGCGGATCACTGGCCGGCAGCGCATCCCAGGCCGCCACCACCGGCGGAATGAGCTGCTCCATGGCCGGCAGATAGCTGTCATACGCGGCGGCAATGAGGCCGTCGAGCGTGAAGTCCTTGCGACCCTGCAGCACGCGCACCGCATGCACACCGCGCGCATTGTCTTCGCGCTGCGCCGACATGTACACCGGCCAGTCGCCGATCTTCGGGCTGTCCGCACCTGACGCCGTGAACGGCCAGTTGTTCGTGTTCATCAGCCAGCCGCTCGACGGGCTCTTGATGAGGATCATCTCGTTCAGCGTGTGCAGTCCCTGCCACTCGGTACGCGGGTCGCTGCCATCCACCGGGCGCGTGAAATCGATGGACGGATCACGCTTCGGGATGAAGTTGCCGTGGAAGTAGGCAATCACGCCATCGGCATCGGCGTACACCGTGTTGTTCGACGAATTCGTGCGCAGCTCCATGGCCTTGCTGAACGACGCGAAATCCGTGGCCTTGGTGCGCAGATAGCTCTGCTGCAGCGCATCCAGCGGATTGTTCATCATGCGCACCGCCACCCAGCGCTCCGCCCCGTTCACGGTCTGCGTGCGAATGACCGGGCCATGGTGCGTGAAGTAGGCCGTCACCGTGCGCGCCGCCATGCCCGTGGCCGTCTTGTATGGCAGGCGAATGACCTTGGCCGTCACATTGCGCGTGCCGCTGCCGTAGCGATACGTGAAGCCCTTGCCCTTGGGCGACACCGTCTCGAGATACTCGTCAATGACGTCACCGCCGCCCGAGGTGTGCATCCAGCCCAGACGGTGATTGAAGCCCTGATAGATGAAGAACTGTCCCCAGGTCACGGCGCCGTAGGCATCGAGGCCCTCACGGCTGGCCATGTGAATCTCGGGACGGAAGTAGAACGAGGTGTGCGGATTGATCATCAGCATCGCATGACCGTTCACCGTGTTCTGCGGGGCCACTGCAAAACCGTTCGATCCACCCGGCTCCTCACCAAAGGGCTGCACTGCCGACTCGGCATCGTCGCGCGCTGGAGCTGCACCACCCGAGCGCGGGCCGTAGAACTGCTCGAGGCCGCGCAGGTTCACCGACTCGATGTCACCGCCAATGGAGCCTTCGCTGAAGGTGAGCGCCATCCACGGCTCGAACCTGGTGATCAGCCGCGGCTTGACCTGCGGATTCTTGTGCAGATACCAGTTGAGCCCATTGGCCCAGCCCTGCATGAGTGCCTGCAGCCACGCGGGGCTCTTGGCGTAAAGGGCTTTGATCTCGAGCGTATCGATGAAGAGCTTCATGCGCAGATCGCGCCAGATCTCGCGCTCGCCCTCCACCTCGGCCAGACGACCCATGGCATTGATGTAGTTCGTCTCGATGCGCGGGAAGTCATCCTCGGCCTGCGCGTACACCATGCCGAACACCGCATCGGCATCGCGTTCCCCGTACACGTGCGCCACGCCCCACTGATCGCGCATGATGGTCACGCGCTTGGCCTGGGCCTCCCATACGGCAGGTTGCGCGTCCACCGGGGTGGGACGCGCAGCACTCAGCAACGCGAGCGCGATGGAGGCGCGGAAGAGGCGACGAAGGGTCGGGGTCATGTCAGGCGGGAGGGGTCGTGCGGTAGATGGAGACGGCGCTGTCTTCAAGCAGCAACTGCTGCGACGGCTTGGGTAACACATGGGTGCGCGCGTGCTCGGCCACCAGCACGCGCGACCACGGCGCCTGCTGCCAGCGCTCGATGAGCCGGTCCAGCATGCGCGATTCGTACGGGGGATCGGCAAAGGCCACATCGTAGCGATCCACAGGCAGCGCATCCGCAAAGGGCAGCGCGTCCTTCTTGTATACGCGCACCTTCTCGTGGACGCGGAGCGCAGCCACGTTGGCCTTGAGCGCGTGCAGACTGGCCGGACGGAACTCCACGAAGTCCACGTAACGTGCGCCGCGGGAAAGGGCTTCGAGTCCCAGCGCGCCGGTGCCGGCAAACAGATCGAGCACCCGCGCACCATCGATGTCCGCCTTGATGGCCTTCATGATGGCCACGCGCACGGGTTCGGCGGTGGGACGCACCCGGAAGTCATTGGGCGACGTCAGATTGCGGCCTTTGAACGTACCGCCGACAATGCGCATGATCCGGAACCTCTATTCGGGTTGATTGCGCATGTGATCGGCCAACTGGTCGAAACGCTGGCGGAGATAGCCCTTGAGATCCTCCGGCGCCTCATGCTCATCGAGGGCCCGGTGCATGCACCACAGCCACTCGTCACGTTCGCGCGCCCCAATGGCAAACGGAAAGTGACGCATGCGCAGCATGGGATGGCCGTACTTCTCCACGTACAGCTGCGGACCGCCCGACCAGCCGGTCAGAAACAGAAACAACTTCTCACGCGACACCTTGAGGTTGGTCGCATGCAGCGCGCGCACGTTGACCGCCTCCGGTGCGCTGTCCATGAGATCGTAGAACCGATCCACCAGGGCGCGGATGCCGGCTTCGCCGCCCAATTGCTCGTAGTGCGTCATGATGTGGCGAAGGCTAGTCGCTCAGCAGAAGACCGGGCAAGCGAAGAGCGCGCATCCTCTTGAGGCATTCGCACCCTTTCGTCTCGCTTGGGCATCGATAATGAACGGTTCACCATCATTATTTGCCATTTCGTGCTATGGTGCGCCAACACCGTCCGTCCAATGTTTGTGCCACGTCAGCGTGAACGCTGACCACTCCCTGCCCGGTGCAGACCGAGCCGGGCCTCTCCCCCTCGACTGGCCGGCCACGAAGCGCCGACCGGGAGGCCACACCATGCGTTACCCCACGCCCTCCCCCCTCCTCCATTTCGCTCGCCCCGCCAGCACGGCCGTGTTGCTCGCCGCCCTGCTGCTCCCGACGCCGGCAGTAGCGCAGGTGGCCCTGCCCTCGCAGGCGCCAGCGGTACTCTCGGTGTTCTGCGAGTCGCTGCGGCCCGGCGCGGCGCCCGACTACGACACACACAACATCGGCTGGTCGCGTCAGCTCGAGCAGATCAAGGACGCTCCGCCGCAACTGGCACTTCGTCGCATGACCGGCGCGCAGGAAGTCTGCTATCTCTCCGGACAGGGCAGTTTTGCCGCCGGCGATACGACCGAGAAGATCATCATGGGCGACGCGGCCTATGCGCGCGCGCTCCCCGGACTCGAGCGCAAGAACACCGCCTATGTGTCCGGCACGCGGGCCATGTACGGCATGTATCGCGGCGATCTTGCGGCCGGCAACTATCCCGACCTCATGAAGCGCCGCGTGTACATGTGGACCGAGTTCCGCGTCCGGCCCGGTGCCGAAGAAGCCTTCGACAACGGCGCCAAGACGTATCGCGCGCTTTTTGCACGCAAACAGTTGCCGGCCGAGTGGCGCGTGTATCAGGTGGTGGCCGGCGCACAGGGCGCCACCTACTGGGTGTTCGAGTCCTTTCCCGATCTGTCAGGCATGGACCGGGGCATGGCGGACGGCACGAAGGCCACCGACGGTCTCACCGAGGCAGAGCGCAGCGCCTTCAAGACCTTCAATGAGGCGCTCACCTTTGTGCGCACAGACATGTGGCGCGTCAGTAGCGGGCTCACCGTCATGAATGCGGCCGTGCGCGGCGACGACCCGTTCTGGAAGCGTTCGCCGCAGGCGCCGCGCGTGGCGGCCAAGCCCAAGACGCCCTGACGGACAGCGCTAGCGACGCGGGAACGTGGGCCGCATGCCGCCGCCCTCTCCGCCGGCAGCAATGATGGCACCGCCAGTCATGATGACGGTACCCACGCCGCGGCCCCAGCCACCACCGGTGGTGAGAATGGGGCCGCGGCCACGTCCCCGACCGCGCCGCGCGTCATGCGCCTCACAGTTGTCCACGCCGGCCGCGCCGCCACGAATGATGGCGCCAATGACACCACCCAAGCCGCCGCCGCGGCGTCCCTCGTGCTCACCCGCGTGCCCACTGGCATCGCTCGGCCCGCTCACCGGAATGACACTCACCGGTGTTTCGGCGCCCGCAGCCGGCAGCTCCGGCTCGATGGGGGCCGCCGGTGCACCAGCGTCTGCCGTGGTCATGGATACAGCGGGCATGGGCGAATCCAGCAGCGACTCGGCACTCGCCGTCTCTTCCACCTGGGGAGACGGTCTCGGCGCCGGAGCCCGCTTCGGACGCGGTACCGCATCACGCCGCCCGCGCGCATCCCCGCTGGGCGCCCCGACGCGACCACCCTCGACGGCCGATACCACGGCGGCCGGCCGCGCATACATGGCCAACTGCAAGTCGCGCTCAAGGTCGGCCGACATCTGCCCATCAGGGCGCTCGGACCCACAGCCACTCACCCCAAGCCATAGTGCTGCGCCAATCGTGAACGGCGCGGCAACACGGGAACGCAGCATCGGCAAACGGTGGCGGGACATGGAACGCCTCCACGACATCGTGGGGTAAGGGACGGAAGCAGCGCAGACACGCCGCCTGGTGCACATTCCCTCCTGCAAGAGGTACGCCACGCGTTGCTCCACCCACCCGTCGAGTAGCACTCGGCTTGGCAGGATCGAACGCCGTCACTTGCCGAGGACGATCCCGCGTCGGCTGCGTCCACTTTTGGTGCCAGTGCCCTGTCTACTTCCCACGTCCAGCTCGCAAGGTCTCCAGTGTTCGCCAGAAGCACACGCATGAGGCTGCTGACCATCGGACTGTCGGGCATCACGCTGCTCGGCATCGCTTCGCTTGCCGGCTGCACACGGGTCGAGGGCGTGCCCGCGGTCGAACGCCGCGCCATCGCCGACTCTCTGTCCGCGCTCGTGGAGGCCGCCTATGACTTCTCGCGTGCCGATGCGCCGGCCTCACTGCTCTCGCTCTATCCCGACTCGGGGCGCGTCATCTCAGCGGCCGCCGGACAGGCCCTTACCACGCGCGACTCACTCGGCGGCGCCATCCAGGGCTTCTGGGAGCGCGTAGGGCAGAACATGCGCGAACCGCGCTTTGTCCTTGGCTCCACCTGGGTGGACGTCATCACGCGCGACGCAGCGGTCATGACGCTGACCTACAGCATTCCGCACCGCACACCGGCCGGCAATCCGCATGTGGTCAGCGGCGCCTGGACCATGTTCTGGCGTCGAATCGACGGACGCTGGGTCATTGTACAGGAACATCTCTCCGACACACCGGAAAGCACCCGGTCGTCGGTGCCAGACACTACAGGTCTCGCTGCAGGGTCCCCCACGGCAGACACCCCGCATCGGCATTGAGCGGGGTGCCACGCGCGCGGCCGCCGGCAATTACCTGCCGCCGTTGACCGAGCAGGGATCCGGGTAGTTGCAGGTGTCCCCTGCCGACAAGCCCTCACGATACACCGTGAACTGTACGGCTCCGCCGCCGTTCACACTCACCAGTTTGGTGAGCGGATCGCGGCCGCGCTGGTAGCCCGCACGCGGTACCACCTGCACCTCGTAGCTTCCGGCCTCGGGCACGGCCACCGCCACCTGTCCCCGGTCATCGGTGCGTGTCGTGGTCAGCGTGACGCCTGCCTGACGCACCACCACCGGCATACGCTCGATGGACACGCCGGCATCGTCCCGCACGGTGACATTGAGGCGCGGACCGGACGGACCGGACGGCGAACCACAGGCACCAAGACTGCCCGCTGTCATGGCCGTGAGCAGCATGCCAGTCCAACGACGCCGCCATACCTGGGAAATCGACGCAACCACGGGGCACTCCTTGCAAGGGTCTTCACGGCCATACGAGGGGAACGTCAACGGTGAGGAATGTACCCCGTGCGACGCTATCTTGTGCCCATGCCATCTCGTTCCGTCCCGACTCCGGCCCCGGCCCGCACGGGCTGCGCACGCCCGTGAAGCCACTCGTCCGCCTTGGCGAGGCCCGCACCCCTGACGGCTCGCTCCTCGAACTCTTCCGCCACGACGGCGCCTACCTCATTCGGGCCGACGGGGTGGAGCTCATGTCCACACGGCGCCACTACTCCGAAGATCGCCTCGCCGAACTGGCCTGCGCCCCCTACGCCGCCGCCGAGGGCGCGCGGGTGCTCATTGGCGGGCTGGGGCTGGGCTTCACGCTGCGCGCTGCACTCGAGGCCCTGCCGGCTGACGCCGAGGTGGTAGTGGCCGAACTGCTGGCCGAGGTGATCGCGTGGAACAGCAATCCCGAGTTCGGCATCTCGGTGGAGGCGCTGGACGACCCGCGCGTGCGGGTCGTGCACGATGACGTGAGCAATGTGCTGCGCCACAATGCAGGCGGCTTCGATGCCATCATGCTCGACACCGACAACGGCCCCGAAGGCATGATTCTCCAGGAGAACTCGCGCCTGTACGCCGACCGCGGCATCGCCGCCACCATCGCCGCACTGCGTGGTGCGGGCCCCATCGTGTACTGGTCCGTGGGCGACGACCCCGACTTCGAGCGGGCGTTGCGGCGCAACGGCCTTCTTGTTGAACGGCAGCAGGCGCGCGCGCATGTAACAACAGGTCCCATGCACACGCTGTACGTGGCCACGCGGCCACGCCGCGCTCAGTCGTCGCCTCAGTCGTCGTCGCGCACCTGACAGGCTTCGAGCGGATTGCCGTCGATGTCCGCGAAGCGGAAGTAGATTACACCGGGCGTTTCCTGCAGCGGCTCGACCTGCACGCCATTGGCGGACAGCGTCGCGTGTGCGGCGGCCGCGTCCGGCGTGGCAAGAATGGGGTACGTGCTCGACACCACGAACTCGGCGCCATCGTCGATCTGCCAGAGTGTGAGGGTGGAGCCGCCAGGGAACTCGACCACCGCAAGGCGCTGTTCGTCGTCATCGTACACGACTTCAGCCTGAAGTCGCTCGGTATACCAACTCTGCGAGGCCGCGATGTCGCGCACCCGAATGATGATCGTGTCGATGCCGGTGAACATGACGGCAACTTACTGCAAACGGCATGTCCGGGCCAGACTGACGCCGCCACTCGCGCGGTTCCTGCTGTTGCTCGGAGTCTTGGCGCCAAACGCTGCATCACTCGCTGCGCCACCGCTTGCTGCGCAGACCGCGCGCGCGGCCGCTGCGGCCACGCCACTCGACTTTGTGGCCATGGACTACGCCTTTCGTGGCCCATCGCGCACGGCCGCGGGGCTGCACCGCATTCGCCTCAGCAACACCGGATCGAAACTCCATCACGTGCAACTCATCAGGCTCGACGAAGGAAAGCGCCTGGGCGATGTGTTTCCCATTCTGCAGCGCAACAAGGGGCTGCATGGCTTGCCGGCGTGGGCCAAACCCGCCGGCGGTGTAAGCGCTGCACTTCCCGGTCAAAGCATTGCCATCACCCAGCGCCTTGCGGCGGGGCGCTACGCCGTGATCTGCTGGATTCCGACGGAAGACGGGCAGATCCATGTCATGAAGGGCATGATGACGGAACTCGAAGTCACCGCCGCCACCGCGCAAGAAGCCGCCGAGCCTGTCGCGACACGTCGCGTGACCCTCACGGAATACAAGGCCAACTGGTCGGCTCCCCTGGCTCGAGGCAGGCAGACCCTGCGCATCGAGAACACCGGGAAGCAGAGTCACGAATTGCTCGTGGTGCGACTTGATCCCGGCAAGTCCATGAGCGACGTCGAGCGCTGGACCGGCACGGGCCCGGCGCCAATGGAGATGTGGACCGGCCTCGCCAGCATCGCGCCGGGCGGTGTGGCCTGGCTTGACCTCGATGTCACGCCAGGACGCTACGCCATCTTCTGCTTCGCGCCCGATGCGCGAGACGCCAAACCCCACGCCGAACACGGCTTCCTGCAGATCGTCGACAACCGCTAGCCGCGCACGAGGGCGCGCATCACGCCGTTGATGTTTGCGTCACGATGGACCGTCACCTTTGCGACTCCACCTACGTACAACAGGAGTATCGCATGGGACCTGCATTTGCACTGCTCGGACTGATGACCCTCGCCGGCGCGTCGCTGCGTTCCGGCCCACTCACCGCGCATGCCAGCGCGGTGCCACCAGGCGGCCCGCAGCCTGCCACGGGTCATGTCCTCGTAGTGGTCAGCAGTGCCGGCCGCGACAGCGGACGCACGCGCCCCGGCTTCGAGATGGACGAGTTCTCGCAAACCTGGCATATCCTCACCGCCAACGGTTTGCGCGTGACGGTGGCCAGTCCCGCGGGTGGCGCGCCGCAGCCTGACGCCTTCAGCGCGAAGCGCGACTACAACGCCCGCCTGCTCGCCGACACCGCCGCCATGCGGCAATTGCGCAACACGCGGCGCACCGCGGGGCTGCGTGCTGAGGACTTTGCCGCCGTGTTCATCGTGGGCGGCAAGGGCGCCATGTTTGACCTGCCGACGGACACCGCCCTCGTCCGTCTGGTAGGCCAGATCCACGATCGCGGCGGTGTCGTGGGCGCCGTATGTCACGGCCCCGCTGCACTGGCCAGTGTGCGACTCAGCAACGGACAACGGCTCGTGGCCGGCAAGCGTGTCACCGGCTTCACCGACGAAGAAGAAGTGGTCTTCGGCAAGAAGTGGCGGAGCGAGTATCCCTGGCTGCTGGAGGCGCAGCTGCGCAGCGTGGGCGGCAAGTGGGAAGAATCCGGACTCATGCTCCCCCATGTGGTCCGCGACGATCGCCTCGTCACCGGCCAGAATCCGTACGCCACCGCCGCCACGGTGGAGACGCTTATCACGGCCATGGGCCGCCCGCTCGCGGCGCGCACCCCGTGGCGCGACGAACGCAGTGTACGCTTTGCCGCCGACGCCCTCACGCGCGATCCGCTGGTGGTGCGACAGCAACTGGCCAAAGAGCGCAGCGAGATTGAGGTCGAGATGATCGGTCTCATCGGCTACTATCAACTGCAGGCCACCACCGACAGCACGCGGGTGCGCGAGGCACTCACCCTGCTCGAGTTGGCGGCTCCCTACATGCCCCAGCCGGAGATTTCGCTCGGCATGGCCGACGCCTTTCTCCGACTGGGCCGCGTTCGCGAAGCCAATGCCCTCGCTCGCCATGTAGCCGCGGAACACCCCGACCGCGCCGATGTCAAAACGCTACTCACCCAGCTTGAAGGTCGGAGCCGCTGAGTTCTCCCGTGACCGAGTCCTCTCATGACTGAGCGCATCGTGAAGCCTTCCACCGACAGCCTGCAGATTCTGGTCGTGGAGGATCACGCGGCACTCGGCCACGAGCTCGAAGTGCTGCTGACCGCAGACGGGCACCAGGTCACGCGGGCCTCCGACGGGCGCGCCGGACTCGCGCTGGCCCTCAGCGATCCGCCCGATGTCCTGGTGCTGGACCTGTCATTGCCCGGAATCGACGGCCTCAAGGTATGCGAGCGGCTGCGCGCGGAGTCCGACCGCCACATCCCGGTGCTCATGCTCACCGCACGCGATGCGCTGCGCGACAAGCTCGATGGATTTGCCGTCGGCGCCGACGACTACCTCGTCAAGCCATTTGCCAGTGAGGAACTGCTCGCGCGTTGCCGCGCGCTCGCCCATCGGCGGCGCGCCGGCGCGCCGCATCTCCTGCAAATCGGCAGTCTCGTCATCGATCGACGCAGCGGGCTCATTACGCGAGAGGGACAGGTGCTGACGTTTCGGCATACAGCCGGCCGCATTCTCATCATGCTGGCCGAGGCCTGGCCACGGGCGGTCACACGCAGCGAACTCATTCGCCGACTCTGGCATGCCGACCCACCCGAGAGCGACCCGCTGCGTTCGCACATGTATCTGCTCAGGCAGGTACTCGACAAACCGTTTGCCACGCCCATGCTGGAAACGGTGCACGACGTGGGATTTCGACTGCGAGCAGACCAGTGACGCTCCAGATGCGCCTCGTGCGGGCCTTCGGCATGTTCACCCTGCTTGGCACGGTCGTGTACAGTGCCATCACGGTCGTCCTGCTCTACAGCGTGGAGGACCAGGTCTTCGAGAAGCAGGTGCAGGAGGAAGCGGCGTGGCTTGAGGCCAATCGTCGTGCAGAGGGTCACTGGCCCGAGCCGCGCCTTCCGCACATGCAGCTCGCGACCTCGACATCGGCGCTGCCGCCCGACCTCGCCGCACCGCTGCGCGCCGAGCCGCGGCGGCATGAGTTCCGCGGCACGGATGGGCGTCACTATCACGTGCGCGCCGTCTCGCAGAACGCCGCGGGTCAACCGAATGCGTGGCTGGTGGCCGAGGTCAGCCGTCAGTTGGGCGTCAGGCCGCTACGGCGTGAACTGCTGATCAAGTGGCTGTTTGTGGTATCAGCGATTCTGCTCGGGGCCACATGGCTCGCACGGGCCGTGGCCCGTCGCATCACCACGCCGCTGCAGCAACTCGCCGAGGCCGTGGAATCCTCAGACGCGGTCGGCACCACGGTGCTGCGTGTGCCGCTCCCTGAGCATGCCGATCGCGAGGTGCGGGTGGTCACCTCGGCACTCGAAGCGTGGAGTGCACGTGTCGTGCAGCATGTGGCACGCGAACGGGCGTTCACCCGCGATGTGAGCCACGAGCTCCGTACGCCGTTGAGTGTGCTGCGCAGCAGCGTGGAGCGCGCACGCACTGAACCTGGCGTGCCATTCGAAACACAGGCCGCGCTGGTTGTGGCAGCCCGTGCCACACAGGATTTGCAGCGCACCATCGACACCCTGCTCATGCTGGCCCGCGAGCAGGACACGCCGCGCCGCAACGATTCGGCCGTTCGTTCCGTGCTTGAGTCCGTCCTCATCGATCGGATCGAGGATTTCGAGACTCGTGGGCTCACGATCGACATCGATGTCCCCCGCAGCCTGCGCCTGCCCGTCTCGGATGACGTGCTGCAACTCATGTTGGCCAGTCTGTTCGACAATGTGCGCGATCACGCGGCGCCAGGTGTGGTCACGGTGCGCGGCGCAGCAGGAGGGGTGGAGCTGCACAACCACCGTCGCAGCGCATCTGGCAAGGGCCATGGATTTGGCCTGCCGCTGGTGGCGCGGCTTGCCGAAGCCACGGGGCTCGCCATGAACGTGATCAGCGACGACAACAGCTTTGCCGTGCGTATCCGGCCTGCCCAGGCAGCCGCGCTCGACTGAAGAAACGCGGGCGGAGCACCGGCCTCGCGTCAGGACCTTGTCTTGCCTTGCGGATGCACCGTCTCCCCGCGCTCGAGCATGGCCACAAACTCCGCAATGCGTTTCGCGCGTCCGGCAGCCGTCTTGAGCTGCAGCACACGAAACGTGAGCGCAAAGCGATTCTGCGCCGACAGCGTGGCGTACATCGCGCGGGCCTTCTTCGAGGCCATGATGGCGGTCAGCAGGTCGTCTGGCGCCTCCATCGTGGTGGCATAAGCCGCATCCCAACGCCCATCGGCCTGCGCCGCACGCACGTGCACCAGTCCATGCTCGGTCATCCGCCCCTCGCGAACCAGTCGCTCCACATTGACCCGGTTGATACGGCTCCACACCGACTTCGGGCGACGCGGACAAAAGCGCTGCACAAAGGACTCGTCATCCCATGACTTGCGGATGGCATCGATCCATCCCCAGCACAGCGCCACATCGATGGCTTCGGTCTGCGAGATCGTGGGACGTCCACTGCCCTTCTTGAACATGCGGATCCACACCTCCTCGTCGGAGGCATGGTGTGTGGACAGCCAGTCGGCAAAAGCCGCCTGATCGACGAATTCCCTGATTCGTTCGGGACGCACGACAACGGGAGGCATGCGACAA
Source organism: Gemmatimonas sp. UBA7669 (assembly GCF_002483225.1). Classification (NCBI taxonomy): domain Bacteria; kingdom Pseudomonadati; phylum Gemmatimonadota; class Gemmatimonadia; order Gemmatimonadales; family Gemmatimonadaceae; genus Gemmatimonas; species Gemmatimonas sp. UBA7669. The sequence goes on from NZ_DLHL01000047.1 coordinate 62,885, forward strand.
TCTGCATTGGGCGCAGGCCTCCCGCTTGTCCCACCTGTGTCAGGCGTTGCGCAATCGCGCCGCCGTCCGCTCCAGTCCGCGAAACTGCGCCTCCTCGTACGGGCTTCGTCCCGCAGCATTGCGTACGTTGGTCGCGGCCCCGGCCGCCAGCAGTTCGTTCACTACCTCGGCGGCCAGATCATCATCGTCGGGCAGACAAAACAGCGGTACCGGTTCTGGCACACGTTCCAGACGATGGTTGGCCAGTGAGGGATCGCCCTGCAACACCTCGCGCAGGCGCGCGATCAGTCCGCTGCCCGCGAGCGCGCGTACATCACGCGTCACCCCGGCAAGTCGGGTGCTCACCGCATGGCGACCGAGGTGAAGACTCCAGCTGAACGGCGTGCCTTGAAAGCGATGCTCACGCAGGTCCACGGCAGCGCCGGCGCTGAGCAGCACCTCAATGGCCTCCAGCGCGCCACCTTCCGCCGCACGGTGCAGCGGCGTGGCGCCGGTCGCATCGCGCAGGTCAACCGCTGCGCCAAGCGCCAACAGGAGCCGTACCGCCTCGGCCTTGTTGCGACCAGCGACGCTGTGCAGCAGATGTGGATCACGCAGCAGCGCAGGCTGTGCGGCCAACATGGTACGCGCCGTCTCGAGCTGGCCGTCCATGAGCTGAGCCAACACCGCATCCCGAAGCGGCAGCGCCTCCGCGCTGGCACCATGGGCCTCGAGGAGCGCCACCATGTCGGTATGGCCCGCCAGGCGCGCCACGGTATGTACCGGCCGCCCGACGTAACTGTGCAGCGTTGTCGCGTCCGCACCGTGCGCCAGCAGCCAGGCCGCGCGCCGCACATGCCGGTTGCTGACCGCGTTCCCCAACAGATAGTTCATCGTGTGCACCCGCACCGGCCCACTGAGCACACGGCCTTCCGTGGCAAACCAGAGCGACTCCCGGCCCTGCTGCACGCAGGCCTCCCACAGCCGAGCCGTCCAGTGTGGCTCGTCGTGCACAATGGACGTGTTGTACAGCACCTGCGTGTCAAACGGGTCCGCGCCGCGCGCCAGCAGCAACTCCGCGAGGGCCTGAGCCTGTGGATGCGATGGCTTGTTGCCTTCACCCTGACCGATCACACCGCATAGTGCCGTGAACGGGTTGCCCCAGCCGTCATCGAACTGCGCCTTTGGGTCGGCGCCCGCGTCCAGCAGAATCAGTGCCGCTTCCACCGCACGCTCGCCATCAAGACGACCATAGGCCACGTGCAACAGTGGCGTCCAGCCACGCTCGCTGTCAGTCGCGCGAACCAGCTCCGGCTGCTGCGCCAGCATGCGGCGCAACACATCCACTGCCCCGGCAGCCGCAGCCGTAAACACGCTGTCAGCCGCAAGCTCCGGCTCACGCGACAGCAATCGACGCGCGAGCGCGATCTCACCGCTCCATCCGTGTGACAACAGGACGCGCAGGTGGTCCGCACGCGTCTGTGCCGCGATCTGGCGATCGAGAGCGATCTGCTCCACCGCATCACGCAGCGCGGCCCAATGGGAGAACCCATACTCGCGCGCCAGTGCCTGCTGCACCGTGCGAAGAGTGGCGGGCTCCGGAACATCCGGCCACACGGCCTTCAGCCGCTGCGCCGCCGCGTCATTGCCGGCATCGAGGGCGTGCAGCCAGCGCTTGGCCTCGAGCTTGAGCGCGGCCACACTACTGCGAGGGGATAGCTGTCGGGACATGACACACTCCTTCCGTGGTGGCCAGAGTCCGCTCGCTGTGGCCGGGAAGAAGAGATGTCACCCGGACGCAGCTCCGCCACTTGGCGGAACTGCAGAATCGCACTGGGTGGGAGCAGGCTCCCTTGCCGCGGACTGGAGGCCCCCCAGCGGGGCGCTGTCCGTAACCTCGCCCTCAACTCGCCGCCTTGTCAACGCGCCCCAAGCCCCGCCGCCGCGCGCGTCGTGACCTCCACCGCGCGCGAGACCACCGAGCGGAAGCCGCCGTCTTCCAGCGCCAGCAAGCCGGCAATCGTGCAGCCCCCGGGCGAACTCACCTGATCGCGCAGCTCGGCCGGATGGCTGCCGGTCTCCAGCACCATGGCCGCCGCGCCCAGGGCCGTGCGCGCGGCCATGAACGTGGATACCTCACGGGACAGACCACAGGCCAATCCACCGGCAGCCAGCGCCTCAATCATCACGTACACGAAGGCCGGACCGCTGGCCGACAGCGCGGTCACGGCATCGAGATGCTTCTCGGCAAGCACCTGACAGGTCCCCAGCGCGCGGAAGATCTGTTCCACCTCCTGCAGATGCTCCGCCGTGGCGTGGCGGCCTGCACTGAGCACCGTGTGCCCCTGACCGATGAGACAGGGCGTGTTGGGCATGGCGCGGACCACCGGCCGCAGTCCACCCGTCAGCTGCTCCAGCGTGGACAGCGTCATGCCAGCCGCGATGGACACCACCAGTACATGGGCTGACAGTAGATGCAATTCGGCAAGAGCCTGCGCCACATCGTTGGGCTTCACGCAAAGCAGCACGATGTCGGCGCCCTCGCCAGCCGTTGCTGCATCGTGCGCCCATCGCGCGCCGGTGAGCTGAGTGGCCAGATCGCGCGCAACGCTGATGTCGCGATCCGCCAATGCGAGTTGGCTGGCGGTCACCACGCCGGCATGCACAAGCCCGGACGCGATGGCGCGACCCATGGTTCCGACTCCGATGATCGCTATGGACGAGGACAGCGTGTGCTGGGGTGACATGAGGCGTGGGGCATGAGAACACGCCGTCGGGTACGGGCCACATGCACAACGCCCCGTCCGGCGCAGAGGCCGAACGGGGCGAAAGACGCTGCAAAGGCGCAGAAAAGCGCAGCGAGCTATCGGGGCAGACACTCCTGGGAGCGCAGCACAACCGTCCGGCGTCGAATCGGGTTCGACGACGGTCGCGGTCGCGCACTGCGCACGGAGATGAGCTCTGAAGCCTGCATACCTGAACGGCTAGCGATCTGAAAGTCTCAGGTCAAGTCTGGCGGAACCGATTTGTGGGACGAGCACCACGGCTCCCGCCGTTACTTCACACGCGCGAGTGTTTCGTCCAACAGGCGAACCAGCGCCTCGCGATCATAGCTGAACTGATGACCGGCGTTGAGCTGCACCAACTCCTCCATCGCCTTGCGAATCGTGACCGCCGCCTGATTGGCTGCGGGCACCACCATGTATCGCGCACGCGGCTGCGGTGCCGTGAACGCGTGCAGCGCCGCGGCCGCCACACTGTCGGGCGGTGGATAGTTGTCGTAGTTGCCCATGGCGCGCACGAAGTTCTGCATGGCCGCCTCAAACGGCGTGCCCCGCGCGCGCTCGGCGGCCGCCTGCGCCGCCGACATCGTGTTGCGACCGATGTCCGAGCGATAGTTGCCGGGCTCGATGAGACTCGAGGTCACCCCCAGTGGCGCCATCTCCGCGCCGAGTGCGTCACCAAACGCTTCCACCGCATGCTTGCTCATGGAGTACACACCGAGCATCGGTCCCGACAGCACGCCGGAGATGGACGAGATGGTGACGACGCGCCCCTTGCTCGCAATGAGCAGCGGCGCGACGCCACGTGTGACACGCAGCGGCCCCATCACGTTCACGTCGAGTACGCGACGAAGTTCGTCATCGTCTGTGGCAATCAGCGGTCCGCCCGTGGCAACGCCGGCGTTGTTCACCACACCGTAGAGTCCGCGCCCGTCCCGCTGCGCCAATTGCACAAAGGCCGCAATGTCGGCGGTTGATGTGACATCCAGCCGCACGCCCTTCATGTTGGGGATGGCCGAGAGCGCCGCGATATCTTCGGCGCTTCGCGCCCCGGCGTATACGAAAAAGCCTTCGCGCGCGAGGCGTTCAGCGATGGTGCGACCAATGCCACTGCTTGCACCGGTGACGAGTACCGCGCGCGGCGCAGCCGACTGCGCGGAAAGCGGTTGGCCGGCTGCGGCGAACAACGCCGAGCCGAGCAGGGCGAGACAGAGCGAACGGAGCAAACGCATGGCGGGGCGGATTGGGGAGGGCTCAGCGGCTGACCCTGACGTCAACCACCGCGTGGTGCGCCCGATTGTAGTAAGGCCGGTGCGGCGCCGCCAGCATTTTTCACATCACCATTCATCCCACGTGCCCAACGGCGCGAAGGAAGGACCAACAGCTGCTATTCCGTGACGCGCGTCCGTGGCGCGCTACGGTTCCCGTCGATGGAAGATCCAGTCGGTTGTCGCGGGCTGTCCTCCGGCTCGGCGCACGAGCAGGGCCACCTGGCCGCGATGATGACTGCCATGCAGCAGCACCTGCGTGACGATCTCGTCCACAGTATTGCTGAATCGCGCACCGGTGCCGGTTCGGTACTCCACCGTCGATGCCAGAACGGCCTCGCCCTGAGCAGCCACTTCGCGCCATCCCGTCAGACTTTCGCGCGACAGTTCCGCGGCTTCGGCCAGCGTCAGCGTGGGCCACACGACATGCCGTGGCACCGCCCCAACCACGCGCGAGTACCACACGTGTTGAGCGGCCGCCATGTGTGCGTAGAGCCGCACACACTCGGCATGGGCCTCGCTCGTTGCATCGAGCGATTCAATGGACGCCCGGGTCCGCTCGTCGGCCCAGGCCAGATGGGTCAGCAGGGAGGAGAGATCGGCCATGGAGCATCAAGATACTCGACACGCCGCGTTCTTCGCACGGAACGTGTCAGGACGGAGGACGCACCCAGATCCATCCCTCTTGGCGAGCGCGGTCGGGATGGTCGGGCTGCAGCACCGTTCCTCGCAGAAAGTCGGCGCCGGCCAGCAGACACAGTGACGCGTCGAGCACGTCCGCATGCTGCAGCAGGACCGCGCGATGTGTGCCACCGACCAGCTCATCAGCCAGTGCCGCAAGCATCGCGTCACGAACACCCCGGTCGGCGGCCAGCTTGTACCCGGAACTGATCACACCGCGACCCACCAGCGTGCCCGCCGGATACACCTCGATGGCGGCAACCGGTGCGATATCCTCTGGCGTCCAGGCCATGGGGATCTCCAGCCCACACTGCAACCGCACACGCTGCAGCATCTGCAGTGCCGCGAGCGCCGTGCGCGCAATGCGATCCGCGCCAACATCGAGCGGCAGCTTGCCGAGTCGCTCGTGCACCACACGATCGGTTTCCCGCCGGAACAACTGATTGGCCTCACCGGCAAGCGGCGCACCGGCGCGATGTCCTGCGAGCGCCGCACCGAGCCCAGCCGGCCAACCCAGCGGGGCGTCCACCGCCAGCAGGCTGGGGCCGTCATGGGCCGCGACCCACTGCGACACCACATCCGCGGGGTCACCACCCTTACCCACCAACTGTGCCGCCAACACCTCCACACGGCCCTGCCGAAGCTGCCCGCGCGCCACACCGATCTTGGCGGGATCGGTAGCGCAGTCGATGCCGATGAGCTGGATCATCGCTTCCACTGCGCGGTGGCGCGCGGACGGCGTGATACGCTGGCCGCTGCTACTCGGCCGTGGTCGGGTCGATGATTGTGCGAATCTCGGAGACCCGATCGGCCGGGAATCCGCCAAGCCGCGCATGCTCGCGCACCATCTCGGCGTTGGGCGCCCGGTAGATGCAATGGATCTGATCCTGCGTGACGTAGCTGTGAACCCACTGAATCTCCGGTCCGAGGCCCTGCAGAACGCCGCAGGACTTCTGCGAAATGGCCTTGAGGTCGTCCGGGCCGAGATTGCCGGCTCCGGGAATGTTGCGTTCGATGAGGAACTGCGGCATGAGCAACTCTCGTGAGAAGGGTTCAGGCACCGTCCGGCCCGATCGACGGGCCGGACGGCGTTGGTAGTGCGAAGCTACCGCGCCATCCGGACCAGCGGGCATGACAATCACATCACCTCCTTCCCGGCAAACCACAACGCCCGCCGGGTGCGAATTGCTCCCGGCGGGCGTGCATATCTGGTTGCGACCCACTCGTCGCATCAGAGGCCGTTCATGACCTCAGGGCAGCAGCACCGTGTCGATGACGTGAATCACGCCATTCTTGGCCACCACATCGGCGGCGACGACCGAGGCGAAGTTGCGCGGACCCGTCACCCGCACGCCACCGGTCAGACCAACCGTGAGGCTGGTGCCGGTCAGCAGGGTGGGCAGCTGCTGGCCATTGCTCAGCTGCGACGAGAGTGCCCGTGAACCCACGACATGCAGCTGCAGCACCCGCGTCAGGGTGGCCACATCCGTCGGCGCGCCACCGGGAATGGCGGCGAAGGCGGCGTTGGTGGGCGCGAAGACGGTCAGGTTGCCACCACGAAGCGGCGTCACCAGGTTGGCCGCCTGCACCGCGCTCACCAGGCTGCTGAAGCCGCGGATGATGGCGTTGTCCACGATGTCGAGGCTGCCGAGCATCACGCCATCAATCAGGTGCACCACGCCGTTCGACGCCGCGACATCGGCGGTCGTGACACGTGCACCACCCACCGTCACCACACCGTTGGCCACCGACACCGGCAACGCCGTGCCTTCCACCGTCGTCAGCGTCTGCCCATCACGAAGCTGGCTGGCCGTGATGCGGCCCGGCACCACATGGAACGTGAGCACCTTGGTGAGAATGGCGCGGTTGCCCGTCTCGAGCAGACGCGTCACCACATCGCTCGGCAGTGCGGAGAACGCGCTGTTGACCGGCGCAAACACCGTGAACGGTCCTGTGCCATTGAGCGTCGTCGTGAGCTCGGCGGCCTGCAGCGCCGTCACCAGCGTGGAGAGATTGGCCGTGGCCGCAGCCGTCTGCGTGATGGTCTGCAGGGTGGGCGCGGTGGGGGTGTCATCATCGTCACTGCAGGCGACAAGCGTGGACGCCAGCACCGGCAGGGTCAGCGCCACGAGGGCGCGGCGAGTCATCATGAGCATGGAAGCACGCATGGCTGTTGGTGAGAAGGGCACGCTGTCCGAATCCTTTTCGAACAGTCACCAGCAGGACACGCGGTCGAACATCAATGACTAGTCGATCACGGCACTTCCGCGAAACACTGTGCGTGGCATCACACGCAGCGTGATGGAGAGTTGCCGGCCCGGAAGAAACCGCGGCTGCATGAGATAACGCGCGGGCGTGCCATCAGCCGCGTTGCCATCAGCCGGGGTGCCATCAGCAGATGCGACGCGCTGCAGCCCATAGTCCAGCACATTGCGCCGACCGATGACATTGAGCACGCTCGCGCCAAGCTCCACACGGGTGCCCGCCACTTCACGCTCCCAGGTGGCACCCACGTCCATGTCGAGCAGTGCCGGACGGCGCATCTGACCGGGCGAAACAATGGGCAGGTCCGCGCTCGATGGCGACGCCCCCAGGAGATCGTAGTACGCCTGTCGCAGTGCCCAACGACGTCCCCACACGCCACGCAGGCGTGTGGCGAGGGTCACGCCACCGCGCTGCACATCGGTGGACCACAGCGCGCGATGCGGCTCGAGCCACGGCACGGGCTGCGCCGTATTCGCGAAACGCGAAGGGAAAGTGCGAGTGGCCCAGCCAAAGTCGTACGCCAGCTCACTGCGCGTGCGCCACGCGCCCTGCGTGACATCACGCTGCAAGCGCAAGCCGACGCCCATGGCCCGACCACTCGTGCCCACCGCAAAGGCCAGCGAATCGGCCACGGCCGTGTTCACGCGCGTCGGGTCGAACATCACGCCGTAGTCGAACATGGGCAGCACCGGGTGCCAGCGCGCGAAGCTCTCCGCGCGCATCTCCCAACCCGGGGCCACACGCCACGCCAATTCGCTGCTGCCGTGCCAGGCCTGCGCCACCGGTGTCCGCCCATCCCCGGGCAACCAGAATCGCATGCCCGGCACGAACGCCGTGGGCATGGTACTGGCCACATCATACTGATTCACGAATTGATGGTAGCCGCCGGCTGCCATACGCCACGTAAACACCCGATCCGCGCCATGCTCCCCGCGCAGCGCCACTCTCGGCTCACCATACGTGCGGCCCGACTGCAACTGCGTCACTCGCAGTCCCACATCGAGATAGCGACGATCGGCGAGCTGCACGGTCGCGTCAGCCAGCACCGTACCACGCCACACCGTGGCGTCCACCGCCAGCGGACGCAACACGCGATTCGCCAGGTTCAGTCTCGCACTCGTGCGTGTGCCCTCGAGACCAAGCGAGACATCCGTCCTCGTGCCGAACGGCATGCGCCACTGCGCAGCCAGCGTGGTCTCGGCAATGCGATTGTCCTCGTGCGCCCCGAGTCCGACCGACGGCGCCGACGTCATGCGCATGCTGCCATCGTGATCCAGCGCATGCTGTGCCGTTCGCAGCTGCAGCTGCTGGCGAACACGCGTGCCCAATAGCCAGCGATGCGTGAGCTGCGCACCGGTGGTGCGCCACGCATAGCGATCATCCGTGTGCAACGCGGTTTCTCCGTCCGACGCCACCGTGCCATCGAAGCGCACGCCTCGCTCCAGACGAAAGGCCGAGGCGTCGATGGTGTGCGCTACCCCAGACTGAAGACGCAGCGCCGCATGCAGGTCATGCAGCGTGACGTCTTCCTGACCAATGGCGGCGGAAAAGGCCGTGGACTCGAGATTCTCCATACCCGGCAGCGCCCCCACGCCGGCCAGGCGGGACAGCAACACCGGCTCCGGCGTGCTCCAGTGACGCATCGCACGCGTCAGTGCGGGCGGCGCCGTCCAATTCCAGAGGCCCGTGCGTCCCGCCAGCATCACATTGCCATTGGCTGAACCCAGCGACAATGGTGCACTGAGCCGCGCCGAAGCAGCCAATGGGTCGGCGTGCACCTCGGCGTGCAGCGTACGGGGCGTGGCGTCCACGAGGTGTTGCAGGTCGAGCACACCGGCCGCATAGCTGCCCACATCGGCCCGATAGCCACTGCGTCGCAGCGTGAGTTGTTCCACCGCCAGCGGCGCCACCATGCCCAGAAGACCGGACAGTGACGTGACGTCGTACAGCGGGATACCATCGAGCCGCCAGGGATGCTCGCCCAGGTCCCCACCCTGCATATGCAGGTCGCCGGTGCCATCACGCCGCGACACACCGAGTGGCAACGGAGCGCCGGGCAGGAACAGCGAGGGCGGCGCAACCACGGCACGCGCCAGCGTGCCCTCAAGCGCCGTTGTACCGGAGGCCGCGTTGGCACTGCTCATGCCCAGGGCGCCGGCCCGCAGTCCGTTGACCACAATGGGGCGCACCAGTTGCGCCTGCGGTGCAAGCATGAGGCGTGTTACGCGGCCCTGTCCCGGCGCGAGCTCCACCTCCATCTGCGTGGGTGCATAGCCGACTGCGCGAACACGCAGCGCATAGCGCCCCGGAAGCAGGTCGCGAAACACAAAACCGCCATCATCCGATGAGAGCAACGCATTCGGCCGCTCAGCCAGCTCCACACGCGCCATGGACAGCGGCGAACCCGAGCTGGCGTCAAGCACCACACCGGCCAGGCTGCCAAGGCGCGGTGCCGTTTCACTGCCCGCGACGACAACGTAGGTGCCCGACGACAGGCGCACAAAATCGAGTCCCGCTGCCTTCGTGATGCAGCGGAGTACCGCCTCGGGCTCCGCATTCTCCAATCGACACGAGATGCGCTGCTGGGCCTGCGCGCCCAGTGCCGACGACTGCCACACGAGACCGATGCCGGCCGTCACGGCCAGTGTTTCGAGTGCATCGGTGACGGGCACGTCGATGAGCGCCAGCGACACCCGCGCGGCAGGTGGCGAGGGCGGCCGGGTGGCGGGGCGTACTTGAGCCGGCAATACGGCGGCACTCAGCACCGAAAGACAAAGCACGGCGGACGCACCAGGCGCCCGCCATGCCGTCCGAAACACGCGCCCTGCGTCGTGTCCTGCTCGGCCTGAAACGGTCCGACGCAACCAGCGAATCACGGCCTGTCGATGCGATAGCCGCGACTGCTGCGCGTAAAGGTCAATCCCTGCGCCGCACACAGGTCACCGAGCACCGTCTCCACATCAGGTTCATCGGGGAAGTAGAACGACACCGTGTTCACGAGGTTGACGCGAGCGCTCCGCTCGATCTGCACGCCATAGCGACGCGACAGCGCATCAAACACCTCGCCCAGCGGCTCGTCGATGGCGGTCATCCCCCCCTGCATGGCTACCGCCACACGAGTTGCCGGCACGCGGTACGGTTCGATCGCTGCCCCCCTCACGCGCGCAGCGTCGCCTGCCGAGAGCTCGAGGCGAGATGCCGCGTGGGAAACGGCCACGCGCCCTTCCTCTACCTGGACGCGTGTGCCATGTGTGGCGTGGGCCGCACGCACCATGAATCGCGTGCCCAATACACGCACCTCGGCATCACCGGTTGCCACCGTGAACGGCCGGCCGTCCCGCGCCACCGCAAAGAAGGCGTCGCCGCTGAGCGTCACGCGACGCGCATCCGGCGCGAGCCAGGTCAGTCCCGTGGCGCGCAGCAGCGCCCAACGCCGCGGATGCGACAAGGTGCTGCCGGGCGTCAGCCACACGCGGCTACCATCAGCCAACGGCAGCATGACGGTACGACGGCCGGCTTCGTTGTGATAGCTGCGCTGGCCGCCGCCCCAGCCAATGCCCACACCCAGTAGCAGCACGGCAGCCGCCGCGAGACCGCGCAGGCCGAACCGGAATCGCCGCGACCGAGTGGTGACGAAGGTTTCGCGCGGTGTGGCAGACAGCACGGAAGGCACAACCTCCACGACCGGTGCGACCTCCGGTGGAGCCAGGTCGCTGGCGTCCGGTTCGTCCGACACCAGTTCGAGCATCGGCGGCACGTCATCACGAAACGGCACGCGGTCCGGATCATTGAGACGCCGCGACAAACGCGTCCACGCCGCCTCACGCTCGGCGGCCGACACCTCATCCGCCGCCAGAGCCGCCCGACCGACCGCATCGTACACGGCCCGCATCGCGGCACCGTCCACACGATCACGCAGGGTTGCGTCGAGTTCGCGCGGTACGCGCATGCCATCAGCGTCAAATGGACGGCGCGTCATGACAGCATCCCCACGAGTGAAGCCACCAGCGTGCCCAGCTCCGCCAAACGACGGCGCAGTGTGCTGAGTGCGGCCACGAGATGGTTGTTCACCGTGCGCGGGGCGCACCCCATGGTGTTTGCCACCTCGGCATGCGACAGGCCCTCCACGCGGGAAAGCAAGAGCGCCTCACGCTGCCTCGGCGGCAGCTCCTGCACGAGCGTGCTCAACTGGCGATTGATCTCCCGATCGACCGTCAGGTCTTCCGGCGTCGGCGCTGGCCGCGCCACCACGGGGTTGTCCCGCGAGACGGGATCGTCGAGCAGGCGGGTCCTCGTCGCGAGATCGCGGCGGGAATTGAGAGCGAGATTGCGCACGGTTCGATACAGCCAGGCACGGAGTGGGATGTCCCCGTCCATGCTCGCACGCCGATCCCACAGGCGCACAAAGGCTTCCTGCACCAGATCCTCGGCCTGCGCATCATCGCGCACGAGTGACCAGGCGAAACGCCGCAGCGGCCCGTACAGCGCATCAAAGAGCTGTCGGTAGGCATCGGCGTCACCGGCCCGCACCTTGGCGGACACGGCCAGGAGGAAGTCGGAATCGACGTCAGTCATGGACATGAGGAACACCCGCCAGCCGGCCCCAATGACCAGTCGGGGGCCGGCGTGCGTGCACCTCAGCTCAATGACGGGGGCGTGGACCGGGTTCCGGCCAATGTGCGCTGCGGCACCGTCCCCTAGGCCGACGTATCAGCCGCCAAAGGGCGCGAGGTATTCGGATGGGACACGCACGGGGTACAGCCAGCCTGCCAGCATGCTCACTATGAGCCCGCCAGCCATCGCCGCGCCGAGCATGGGCAGCAGCAGGGCGGCCTGCCTGAGCCGCGTGGTTTGAGGGGTCGAGCCCAGTCGCCGGTGCAATGCACATCCCATATGTGCGCCCAGCGCCAGCACGGCCAGTCCGTAGTACGGCGCAAAGAACCAGGCAAAGGGCCGTACGTGAAAGCCGGCCGCAGCGAAGTACCAGGTCGTATCGAGGTCAAAGACGCCGCGGCCAGCCAGCACCGCGGTCACATGCACCACCAGAAAGAGCCCGAGGTACAGGCCTGACCAATGCTGCAGTCGTTGCATCCACGGCGCGGCATCAAACAAACGAGCGCGACGCAGCATGGCCGCGCCGCTCAAGCCCTGCAGCGCAGCCGAGACCAGCAGCAGGACCTCCACTGCGGGATGGCGATAGACCGCTCGCGCGGCCTGCATGAAGGCGAGGTGCGCCTCGACTCCGCGCAGGCCAGCCAGGTGATTGACGAGGTGCACAAGGACGAAAGTCCCGAGCACGGCGGCACTTGAACGGTGAACACGGCGAATCAGCACCGATGGCGACATGCCGGAATGTGCCCACACGCCACATCTCGCGCCGAACGATGGGACACAACGCGTTCAGTGACCGCCAAACCGAAGTGGCATGCGGACGAACCGCAGTGCGACGCCCGCCACTACCGATACGTCTCGAAGAACCCCCGCCCCTCACCACTGAGCACCTGCCCGCCCACGCGCCCGCGCAATCGCGCTCGGCCCGCCAACTGCAGAAACCACGGCTTCGCAATGTCACGCGCTGCGGCCGTTTCGCCCCGTTCAATCAGGCCGCGCCGCGTATCGGTGGCTGCGACATCGTCCACCAGCAGCTCCACGTGGAGTGTGTCGCTGCCGCGCACGTCGGTCATCACGCCGCGCGACGGGACACGCAGCGCTGTGCCGTCCACGGAAAGCGTGCGATCGTCCGTCCACTCTACGCGCTGCGGACGAAACAGCGCGCGAAACCCGAGCGAGTCCACCAGATAAAAGAACACCGGCGCCGACGCGGCCTCACGGTCGGTCTGCTGCACGCGCCCATACAAGAAGGTGTAGTCGCCGGCACGACTGCCCCCCCACTCCCAGTTCACCGATCGCCACACGCCCCAGTTGTGATCGTGATAGCCCTGCGCATCAGAAAAGCGAAAGCAGTCCGCACCAACGCACGCCTGTCCACTGGCACGTCCGCGCAACACGGGTACGGCATAACCCGACACCAGCCCCTGCCCACCAAGATCCGCACCCGGGAAGTACTGACGCGGCTCCGGCTCAAGCGTGAACGCCACATCGATGGGCGGCCCGCCGTTCTCCGACTCGGCCTTTGCACGAACGACATAGTGCCCATCGTCACGCACACGAAACTCCGCGTCGCCCACCACCAGGTCCGCACGCGTGGTGTCAAACTGTACGCGTGCTGCCGGTACGCGCCGCGACCAGCGACGCACCGGACGCCCGTCCACCTGTTGACTGATGAGCACCTGCGCGCCCCACTCACCGTGTGGTACGTCGCCCACCAGCATCAGCGTGACGAACAGCCGCTGGCGTCCATCGTCGGATACCACGTTGGCATAGTGCCATTCTGCCCAGCTTGAGCGCGCATCCGCCGGCACCGAGGCCGGCACCACATGGAATCGATCCATCTGATGCAGCCGCTCAGACGGCGTGGGACGCAACCAGGCCACATCGGCGGCGTTGTCCACCCAGCTGCCCGATGCCAGCGGCGGCACAGCGCCCGCCGTATGCGACGCGGAGGGAATTTCACCGAGGGCCCGCACGGGAATCACGCGCGCATCGGCACCCTGGCCAGCCCGCAAATACGCCAGCTTCTCGGAGATCTGCGGCGCTGCGGTCACCACATCAGCCCCCAATCGCGGCGACGTGAGCAACTGCCGATGCACAAAGCGCGCGTTGGCAATGGAGAACCACATGCCGCCCACGCCACCGGTCTTGAGCATCTCCACGTCCAGCCCCTCGGGCAGAACGGTAATGGCTCCACCGCCCACGAGCCGCTCATCACGCGCCTGTGCCATCATCGCCTCGCCTATGGACAGCAGGACGATCATCACCCCCACACCAAGCCCGAACCCGCCAAACAGCAGCGCACTGCGCCATGGCCGATGTGACAACTGCGCGAACGCCAGACGGATGATCGTTCCGAAGTCCATGGCCTATCTCAGTCCCGCAGCCGCTCGTCGCGAACGATCGCACCGTCCTTCATGTGCACCACCCGCCGCGCCGCCTGCGCCAGCTCCTCATCATGGGTCACCACCACCAGCGTGGTGCCGTCCCGATTGAGCTGCTCGAACAGAGCAATGATTTCTGCACCAGTTCGCGCATCGAGTTCCCCCGTTGGCTCATCGGCCAGCATCAGCGCCGGCTTGTTGGCCAGCGCGCGCGCAATGGCCACACGCTGCTGCTCGCCGCCGGAGAGCTGCGTGGGCCGGTGCGCTGTACGCCCGCCAAGCCCAACGTATGTGAGGAGTTCGGCAGCACGAGCCAGCCGTTCGCGCGCCGGCACACCGGCTTCCGCCATGGGCAAGGCCACGTTCTCGGCGGCCGTCAACATGGGCAGCAGGTGAAAGCGCTGAAACACGAAGCCCACACTGCGCAGGCGGAAATCCGTCGCGGCGCGGTCGTTGAGCTGCGCGACATCCTGCCCACGCACACGCACCGCGCCGCGTGATGGCCGGTCGAGCGCCCCCAGCAGGTTGAGCAGGGTGCTCTTGCCGCATCCGCTCGGGCCAACGATGGCGACGTAGTCTCCCTCGGCCACCGAAAGCGACAATCCGCGCAGCGCATGCACCGCGTCGCCGGCCATGGCATAGTCCCGATGGATGTCCACCGCCTCGAGCAGCATCGTTTCAGAAAGTACGCGGCTCATGCCACCGCCTCCTCGCGCAGTGTGGCGGCAATGGGCAGTCGCGCGGCACGCCAACTGGGCAGAATGCCCGCCAACGCACCCGCCACTACCAGCATGCCCATGGCACTCAGGGCGTCCTGCGGCTGAAACACGAAGAACGAAATGTCGGGAGGCAATCCCGGAAAGTCACCCAGAATGCTCTCCAGATAGCGCGCCGTGAGCAGTCCCAGTCCCAGCCCCAATCCACCGCCAACCAGCGACAAGACCAGGCCTTCAGCAACAATCTGCTGTACGATGCGCGTCGCCTGCACACCCAGGGCGCGCTGCACGGCAATCTCTCCGATACGTTCGTTTACGGACACCGTCATCAACGTGGTCACAAGCAGGAAGCCCACGGCCAGCGACACGCTGCCGAGGATGAAGGCAAGGTTGCGGAAGTAGGCGAGACGCTCGTCGGCCTGCGCCACCGCATCAGCAGTGGTCAGGACACTCACGCGCGGAAGCTGCGCGGTGAGGTCACGCGCGACATCACCCGCAGTGGCGTTGGGCTTTAGCCGCACCATGATCGAGGACAAGCGGTCGTCGCGGGCGCCATCGTCGAGCGCCTGCACGTCGGCCAACGGTAACGCGACGACGTGTTGATCCGCGCCCAGATAGTGAAATCGCGCGATGCCCGACACGCGGTACACCTGCGTGCCACGGAAGAGACGGAGCTGCGTATCCCAACCGGATGCGAGGGTCAGCGTGTCACCCACCGCGCGGCCGAGCGCAGCCAGCGCCGCGCGGCTGGCCACCACTTCTCCGCGCACGGGGTGACGACCTTCGAGCAGGGTGTAGTCACCCTGCACGGTCGGCTCAACGCCCAACGCAGCGAGGGTTACCCCCGCGTCACCGCGTGGCGCGATGAGCTGGGTACCAAGATTGGGCGCCACGACCAGCACGCCCGGATGCCGCTGCAATGTCTCCAGCGTAGACCGACCATCACCCACCGTCGCCTCAGTGTCGAAGGGCAGCGTGCCCTTGGGGCTCAGGCGGATCTGAAAGCCGCGCGCATCCAGCAGCTCGCGAAAGGACAGACGCATGCCACTGGCCAGCATCACCATGTCCAGCAGCATGGCACTCGACACGGCAATGCCGGCCACGGCAAGCGCCGTGCGGGCCGGATGGCGAACCAGCGACGCCAAAGCGAGCAGCGCACGCATGCTCAACGGCCCAGCAGCGCAAGTGGAGCCCGCTGCACCAGACGCTGCGCTGCGAGCCAGCCGGCCGCCACGCCCAGGACCGCGCTCAAGACGACGGCCAGCAGCACCACGTCAGGCGTGACCAACGAAAACACCAGCGGCGTACGATACAGCCCCTGATAGAAGCGATTCACAGCCAGCGAACTGACCCAGCCAAGCCCGGTGCCAAGCATAGCGCCCAGCAGCGCAATGGCCGTGGCTTCCACCACGATGGCCTGGACCACGGTGCGACGCGAGAGCCCGATCAATCGCAGCGTGGCGATCTCGCGGCGGCGTTCTTCCACCCGCAGCAGCATGATGCACAAGAGGAAGATCGCGCTGGCCAGAATGGTGATGACCCCGATCGCCCGGTGAAAGCGATTGATGACCGCAAAAGTGCGTCCGGTTTCCACCGCGATATCCCGCGAGAGGTGTGCGCGGAAGCCAAACGCCTGTGCGTTTACCGCGGAGAGCGTGCGTTCGGTCGCGGCGCTGTCACGGGTCACCACGGCAAAACGGTCCACACGGTCGCCGTAGCCCAGCAGCGCCTGCAGGTCACCGAGATGCAGTCGCACCTTGTACTCGGAGCGCGCCACCTCCGAGGGGTCCGCCGTGCGTTTCGTGAAGGCCGACACCACGAGTTGCTGTCCCGGCCCGTCGGGTGTGGTGGCCAGGGTGATGGTGTCGCCCACCTTGAGCGCCGCGTCCTGTCGGAGGCGTTCGTCGAGAGCAATGGTCGAGAGCGCACGTGCGAAGGACCGATCCGCTTGCGCAGAAGCAGGGGTGACCAGAGCCGCCAACACCGCCAGCTGTACTCCGAGAAGCAGCAGAACTCGCATCATCCGCCTACAACGCGCCAGGACGGTTGAGCGTTCCGACGTACGGCACTTCCGCAGCCGCCTCAGCGCGGACGCGGGCCAGTCCAGGAACGCAGGCGACGTCCGTCGTGCGCATACACGCTCACCCGTACGTCCTCAGCCGGCAGGAAGAGGGTCACGGTGTCACGCTGCACCACTTCGACCCGGTCGAGCACGACCGCCTCGTCGGGTTCCGCCGCCCGATGCGCCGTGACCACGCAGCTCTCACGACGGCATTCGGGCACCGACACGCGCCGCGCACGGCGCAGGCCATTCATGGTCATATACGCCGGACGCTCCGCGATTTCCGGCGCCGCTGCCCGCACCGCCACCAGATCCACCAGCAAGGCGCTGGCGCCGATCGATTCGCCGGATGAGTCGCTCAGGAAAATTGTTCCGTCTGTCGGTATGCGACCGCGCAGGGCCTGATGCACTGGATGGCTGGTCTCCGGTCGACTCCGCGCCGTGGCATTGGTCTGATCGACTGTAACCGGATCAATACCCGTCAGCTGCACAAAGTATGCGGCCATCGGCGACCAGTTGGCGCTGGCCTTCTGCTTGATGTGATCAAACCCCGCGTGCACGAGCACCCGAGCCTGCGGGTCCACGGCCAGCGTGCGCGCCACGAGGTTCTGTGCCTGCGCCCAGTCGCGGCGCTGCTGCGGCGTCAGGGAATCGGGCTCATTGAATTGCTGCTCGCTGGCTTCGTACGGCACCAACGTATACCCGAGACGCAGCGCCTCGCGCACGATCTCCGCGAACACCGGCTCACTCAGATAGCTTCCGTCATCCAGCACATAGCCACGCTGTGGGAGTGCGCTATCCACGGCAAAGGCCTCGGCGGCGAAGTAGCGATACCCTTTGGCGCGCAGGGCGCGCAGCAGACGCAGCGTGAGCAGACGGTCCACGGCGGCGTGGTGTCGCTCGTTCACCATGATGACGCGCGCGGTATCGGCCATGGCAACGAGCGTATCGAAAGCCGAAACCTGGCGCGCAGTGCCGTATCGCGTGCGATAGGGCGTCAGATCGCCGGAAAAGGGTCGCCCCAGCTGGTCCCACGCCTCGAGCGCGCGTTGCGGATTGCCAAACGTGGCTTCCGCCTGCGCCAGCAACTGCAGCCAGGCTTGGCGCTCGGGTGATGCACGGCTCCCTTCGCCACGCGCGCTGTCCGGCGCAAAACGCGACGCAGCGGCGCGCAGCCGGAGCAGCGGTGCCCAGGCGGGCTCGCCCGCGCTCGTGCGGGCGAGGGCGTAGGGCGAGTTGTCACTGGCCATCTGGGCCCCTGCGGGTTGGCGCAGCGCACTGGCACTGAGACCCAGCAGGACGAACAGCGCGCGAATGCCAGCAGACATGGTGCACATCGACATGGTGAAGAAGCGTCAACGAGGAGGAGGAAGTATCGCAGGGCGAACTACACACCGCCCTCATGGCAGGGGTCCCGCTCGGGATTTGCCACCGCCCACTGGTACACACGCTGCACAGCGCCCGCCGCGCCCGGCACGTCACCCACCGAGGCGGTAACGCGACCAAGTCCGGTGACCACACTCGGCAGCGAGAGCGACTTGGGCGTCCCGAGAAAGGATTCACCACCGCTGCACGTGCGACGGTTGCCGCGCGAATCCACGCGCCCTTGTGCATCCACACGCGCGGTGAGCCACGCAGCGCCTCGCACAAGCGCCGCGGCCAGTGCGTTGCGTATAGCACCGTCTGGCATCACCGCGTGCACGTCGGCACCAATCTCAAGCGCCACGGCCTGGTAGTTCGTATCCCAGCTGCCACCTTCGACAAACCATCCCTCCGGCGACTGGAGTTGCAGCGCCCGCTGAACAAACGTCTCCGCGCTGCGACGGAGTACGTCGTCTGGCGCGAGGGCGGTGCAGGCCAGCAGGGCTCGGGCGTCGAACAGCAGACGATTGGGCGCCGCCGCATCTGCCACGAGCAACAACGGCGCCTGCGTATACAACCACGCGGCACTGCGCACCGCTTTCTCCTGCACCTCGGCCTGACGCGACGCGGCGATCAATGACCCACCGTCGGGATGTACTGCCAAGGCCAGTAACGCCGTGCAGGCATCGCCGAGAAAGAAGGCGGCTCCACTGGCCACATCGGCATCACTCATGGACTGGCCCATGGAGACGCTTGCTGGTACGCGCGCCGGCAGTCGTCCGGACGCTTCCATGGTGCTGAATCCTGCTTCAATGCCATCGAAGGCGCGCTGTGCTTCTGCCCGCGCACCAGCTGCCAGCAGCATCCGATGCGCGGTGCCCGTGCCCATCTGGAAGCGCGACGCGTACATCGCGCCCCACTGGCGATTTCGACCGATGAGCCGTTCGCCGGGCGGCGGCGTGCCGGCAACCGCCAGACGCGGAGCTTCACCGGGGAAGCGTGTGTGGAACTGTCGATCGGCGTCGAGCAGGCGACGGGCGATCGCGGAGTCGACCATCACACGCACTTCAGTCACGACATCCGGTGGTGTCTCCGACGTCGCGCCCGTCCCGCTACCACATCCAACCAACAGCAACACCGTCGCGCCCAGCTGGCGTCCCACCACGCGTGTGTTCATGCAGACCGTACGCCGACCCGCCTAGGCGAGTTTCCCCGCGACGAGCCGCCGCACCTCGCCGGACACCTGTATGCCCTCTCCAGGCCGTGCGTTCATGCGCACCGCAATGCGACATGGCACACCCATGTGCTGTCCTTGCAGGATCTCGAGAGTCCCGCCGTGTGGCCACCCAAGGTCACGCAGATACCCGGCCAACGCAGCGGCACCCGCGCCGGTCGCCGGATCCTCGTACACGCCGCCGCCGGCAAAGGCATGGCGGGCAAGAAATCGCTGCGCGGTTTCCGCATGCACCAGACCAACGGTGGCCACGCCATGCTCCAGCATGAGCTGACGACCGGCCTCAAATTCGTACTGCAGGGAGGCCAGCCCCTCGGCGTCGCGCAACGCAATCAGCAGATGCGAAGCACCGCCATGGATGCGGGCGGGCGGGATGCGCGGATCGAGATCGTCATGGTGGTACCCGAACACGGCCAGCACTCGAGCTGTGGTTTGTGCGTCGAGGGGCTGACTGCGTGTGCTGGGTGAGCGGAGGGTGGCCGACAAGGACCCGTCCTGCACAAGGCCTTCCACCACAATGGGCGTGCCGTCGTGCAGAACAAGGGGATACGTGCCATTGCCATGTGCCTCGGCAAGCGCAGCGCCCAGCGCAATGGTGGCGTGCCCACAGAACGGCACCTCGCTCGTGGGCGCAAAGTAGCGCACCCGCCACTGACTCCCCTGCTGCGCGGCAAAAACCGTTTCGGAGTAGCCGAGATCAGCGGCGGTCCGCTGCATGACCTCATCGCCAGGGAACTGGTCAATCAGAACAACGCCGGCCGGGTTGCCACCCTGCCCGTCACGCGAAAAGGCCGCAAAGTGCTGAATGTGCATGGAGACTCCTGTAACTGATGTCGTATGGGGCGCCGTATCATCGCGCCGTCCTACGCCATACTCTGAAACTTCGTGTTGGAGCAAATCCTGGGAGCACAGCGTTCCCCCAATGCCGAGTGGCCCACCGGTCACCACCGGTCTAGATTGACTCCAACCAGCAGTTCGCTCCGCGCGCTTCCGAGCGCTTCCGATCGGATGCGTGAACGCTTCACGGTGCCCTCTGTGCCTCGCATCGCCACGCTACCGTTCCAACTCTCCGCCGAGCACCAGGTCATCAGCGGCGGCTCCATCACCACCACCGAAGAACGCCGCAACGGCGTGCTGCGTCTCGAGAATGACGCCGTCATGGTGCAGTGGCGGGTGGAGCGCGAAATCCAGCGCATTGGTCCCGAGATACGCACCGACACCGAGCTCGCGGGCATCCGCGAAGTCACCATTCCCATTCACGCACTGGGCGACGCGCGCATCCAGAGCCGTGGCCGCCTGTGGTGGCGCAAGTGGGAAATCGTACTGACCGCGCGGGACCTCCAGGCCTACGACGCCCTGGCACGCGAGGATGGCTTCGCGTTTGTGCACCCCTCCGAACTTATCCTGCCGCTGCGCAAGGACGCTGTGGAGGCTGCGCGCGACTTCGCGTCCGAAGTGGAGCTGGCCATCGCCGAACATGCGCTGGCGCTGGCGCAGGGGCAGCCTGACGTCAGACTGGCGCGACCTGACACGCCAAAGAACGACGTAGCGGGAACAAACGAGGCGCAACCTGGCTCGGTGTGAATGTGACGCAGTTTGCGCTGCCCTTCGGCAGGGCATAGTGTAAGGGCAGCGAAAGAAGGTCCAACACGGTTTACCGCCGCCGAACGGGAGCAGGTCGATGCCGCAGGGCAACACGCCGGGGACTTCGCAGACCACGGCCATTCCGTTTCGCGAGGCGCTCTGCAGTCTCCCCGCCGGCTTTGCGCTGTACGACCCGGACCTTCGCTACGTGTACGTCAACGAGACCATGGCCGCCTTCAATGGAGTGGCCATCGCGGACCATCCGGGCCGTGTCATTGAGGACATCCTGCCGGCCCCACTGGTCGCGGATGTCCGGGCCCATCTGGAACGCGTGCTCGAAACACGACGCGCAGCGACTGGCGTGGAGATTCAGGGCATCACTGCCCGCTCCAGGGAATGGAGCACCTGGGGCTGTGACTACTACCCGGTCTGGGCACCGGGGACGGACAGCGACGGACCACCCTCCCACGTCGCGGCTTTGGTCCGCGATGTCACCGTACAAGCCGCCCTCGGTGATCGGCTCGACCTGCTGCGCAGTGTCCTGCAGCAGAGCTCCGACGCCCTCTACGTCACGCGGCCCGATCAGGACTTCCGCTTTGTCTTCGTCAACGAGGCCACCGAGCGTCACTACGGACGAACGGCGGCTGAGTTGCTGACCATGAATCCCTGCGACCTCAATCCGCAGTGGACACTCGCAGACCTGCGTGCCTCGTGGCAGCACATGACCACCATCGGCCCACTCGCGTTCGAGACGGTGCACAAGAAGGTCGACGGTCGCCTGGTGCCCGTCTTCATTCAGTCCCGTGCCGTCTGGCACGGCGGTGTGGGCTACGTGGCCGGTGAGATTCGCAGCCTCGAGAAGGAACGCGCGGCGGAACAGGCGCAGCGTGCGCTCCAGGAGCAGCTCGAACATGCCCAGCGACTCGAGGCCGTCGGCCTCCTGGCCAGCGGCGTCGCACACGACTTCAACAACCTGCTGGCCGTGATGCTCGCCAATGCCGACCTGCTCAGCGCTGACGAGCATGGCGGCGACGTCCACGACGCCGCCGAAGCCATTCGCGAGGCCGCACGACAGGCGGCAGAGCTCACGCGGCAACTGCTGACGTTCTCCCGCCGCGATGCCGGCACGCGAGGCGCCGTGGCGCTCAACGGCGTCATTCAGAAGGCCGTGCAGTTGCTGCGCGGTGGCATGTCCGAGCACATCACCGTGGAGACCGATCTGCAGGACGACCTGCCGCCGGCACGCGGCCGCAAGGCCGAATTGGCGCAGATCGTCATGAACCTCATGGTCAATGCCCGCGACGCCATGCCCCATGGAGGGCGCTTGCAGGTCAGCTCACGCGAGGGGACTCTCGCTGACGAACGCGCCTGCATCGAACTGCGGGTGACCGACACCGGCATTGGCATGGACGAGAAGACGCGGCTTCGCATCTTCGAACCCTTCTTCACCACCAAGGAAACCGGTCGCGGCACCGGACTTGGGCTCTCGGTGGTGTACGGCATCGTCCAGCAGCTCGGCGGGACCATCGACGTGGACAGCACCAAAGGACAGGGTACCACCTTCACGGTGCGACTACCGATCAGCGAAGAGGAACACATCGCGCATCCCTTGGCCACCGGCAGCGCGCCAACAGGGCATGGCGAACTGATCATGGTGGTGGACGACGAACCCGCCCTCCGCCATGCCGTGGTCCGCATGCTCACACGGCTCGGCTATCGTTGCATTGCCGCCGAGGATGGCGAGGACGCCCTCGCGCGACTGGCGTTGGGTGGCGATCAGGTGGCCGTGGTGCTCACCGACCTGCGCATGCCGAGAATGCCGGGCGACGTCCTGAGCGAGCACGTGCATCGCATGCGCCCGGATCTGCCAGTGCTGTTCATGTCCGGGCAGGCCGACGATGCCACGGTGCGCGACACTCGGCTGGCCAACCACACCGTGCTGGCCAAGCCGTTTTCAATCGATGAACTGGGAGAGGCGCTGCACCAGGCCCTCTTGACCTGAGGGCCTGGTCGCTCAACCCGCCACGCGCTGCGCCGCAATCACCTCGAGCATATCGCGCAGGTCCGTGAACTTGACACGCGGACGCCCCAGCGCCGCGCCGCGCTCCTGCTCCACCTTGTCGAGCACCAGCCAGTCCGCCCACGACGTCACCGTCACACCACGCTCGGCCAGCAGCGTATCGATGCCCGACACGTCATCGGACAGCGTCGGCACATCACCGGCGGCCACATCGGCCAGCAGCTGATTCACCGTGTCGGTGGCGCAGAGTTTGTTGGTGCCAATGATGCCCTGCGGCCCACGCTTGATCCACCCCGCCACATACAGGCCCGGCAGCGTGCGCTCGCTGCCCGCCTGCTCCACCACATGGCCGTTGATGTTGGGCACCACACCGTTGCGGTCATCAAATGGCACGCCTGGCAACCCGCGCCCCTTGTAGCCCACCGAGCGAAACACCATGCCCACGGGCAGCGTCTCGGTTTGGTCGGTGGCCACGGCGCGCACGCCACCACGCCCATCGGCTTCGAGACGATTGCGCACGATGGTCAGACTCTCCACGCACTCGCTGCCACCAAGCGCCACGGGCGAGGCATTGAAGTGAAACACCACCCGACGCTTCGCGCCGCGCAGCGGACGCTCGGCCCAGCCACGCAGCACCTCGAGATTCTTGGCCGGATTGCGGTCTTCCATGTTGGCCAACTGCTCGGCACTGGCCGCATCCAGTTCGAGGTCACGCGGATCGACCACCACATCCACACCCTCCAGTTCACCCAGCTCACGCAGCTCGGGCGTGGTGCAGGCGGCCTGCACTGGACCGCGACGCGCGACGAGATGAATGGTGTGCACCTGTGACGCCGCGAGGGCCTGCAGCGCATGATCGGCCAGATCGGTGCCCGCCAAAACGGAAGTCGGCTTGGCGAGAATGCGCGCCACATCCATGGCCACATTGCCGATGCCCACCACGGCCACCTCACCCTGCGTGAGATCGAACTGCGCTGCGGCGTAGTCGGGATTGCCGTTGTACCAGGCCACGAACTCCGTGGCCGCGTGACTGCCACGCAACGATTCACCGGGAATGCCCAGCGTGCGATCGGTATCAGCGCCGTAGCTCAGCAGCACGACATGATAGCGCGCGCGCAGTTCCTCAATGCTCACGTCCTTCCCGACGTGCACGTGACCGAGGTAGCGGAACCCCGGCTGCGACGCGATGCGATCGAAGATGCGCGTGACCGATTTGATTTTCGGATGGTCTGGCGCCACACCGCCGCGCACCAGACCGAAGGGCGTAGGCAGACGGTCAATGAGATCGATGGCGATACCGGGCGCGGCCTTCTGCAGCGCCTCGGCGGCGTAGAACCCGGCCGGGCCCGATCCGACGATCGCAACCCGCAAGCTGTTGAGGGGGATGGACATAGTCCTGAAAGATAACCAGGCCGACAATGAACAACACTTCATGCAATTCTCGCGCAAGTCGTTACGGTGTGGCACTTTACGCTCTTGCCGAGTGCGATGGTCGGCTGAATACTCGCATGGTACGTCTCGGCCTCGCTGCCTTCCCTCAGGTCCCACCCGCGAGCGCCCGATCCCTCTCGGAGGCATCCATTCATGCGTAGTGCCCGCGCGCTTCCCCTCGCTCTTGCCACCATTGGTCTCGCGGCCTGTTCAACCGGCGGCGACCCCGTGTCCACCACCAGCCCCGAGTTGGGCGGTCCAACCGCATCGGCGTCGGCCAACGCGCAGCCCGAACTGCAGGGTCGATACATCGTGCAGTTCAATGAGGACGTGCGCGATCCCCAAGGACTGGCCATCGCCATGGTCAACGGCAATGGCGGGACGCTGCACTACACCTACACCCGCGCCATCCGGGGGTTTGCGGCCACGCTGCCGCCGCAGGCCATCACGGCGCTCGCGCGTAACCCGGTCATCAAGCTCATCGAGCCCGATGGCATCGTGACCGCTTCGGCCACACAGAGCAACGCCACCTGGGGACTCGACCGCATCGATCAGCGCGATCTGCCGCTGAGCAGCAGCTACACCTACAACGCCACCGGCGCCGGGGTGCGCTCGTACATTCTCGACACAGGCATTCTTCCCGGGCATGTGGAGTTCACGGGGCGGCTCGCTACCGGCTTCACAGCCATCACTGATGGCCGCGGCACCAGTGACTGCAACGGCCACGGCACGCACGTGGCGGGTACGGTGGGCGGTACGGTATACGGCGTGGCAAAAGGCACCACACTCGTTCCGGTGCGTGTGCTCAACTGTCAGGGCTCCGGCACCACCAGCGGAGTGATCGCCGGGGTGGACTGGGTGGCCAACAACCACGTCAAGCCGGCCGTGGCCAACATGTCGCTGGGTGGTGGCGCAAGCAGCACGCTCGACGCCGCGGTGGCCAACGCCGTCAATCTTGGCGTGACCTTCGTGGTGGCCGCCGGCAACAGCAACGCCAACGCCTGCAACTACTCGCCGGCCCGCACGGCATCGGCCATCACGGTGGGTGCCACCACCAGCAGCGATGCGCGCGCGTCCTACTCCAACTTCGGCAGCTGCCTCGACATCTTCGCGCCGGGCAGCAGCATCACCTCGGCCTGGTACACCAGCAACACCGCACTCAACACCATCAGCGGCACCTCCATGGCGAGCCCGCATGTGGCGGGCGCGGCGGCGCTGTATCTCGAAGGTGCACCAGGCGCCACGCCGGCCACGGTTGCCAACGCGCTCATCAGCAACAGCACGGCCAACAAGGTCACCAGCGCCGGCAGCGGTTCCCCCAATCGCTTGCTGTACACGCTCGCATTCGGCTCTGGCGGTGGTGGTGGTCCCACCAATCAGGCGCCAACGGCTTCGTTCAGCTTCAACTGCACGAACCTGAGCTGCAACTTCAATGGCAGCACCTCCAGCGACCCTGACGGCAGCATCAGCAGCTACAGCTGGAACTTTGGCGACGGCACCACGGCAACGGGCGCCACGCCCAGCAAGTCGTTCGCGTCGGCGGGCAGCTACAACGTCACGCTCACCGTGACTGACAACGCGGGCGCCACGGGAAGCCAGACGCAGAGCGTGAGCGTTACTGCGCCGTCCACCGGCATCAACCTCAGCGTGAACCTGTCCAAGCAGCAGGGTGTCAATCGGGCCACACTGTCATGGAGCGGTGCGACCAGCAGTGTGGATGTGTACATCAACGGTGGCAAAGCGACCACGGTCACCGGTAGCAGTTACGTCGATGTGATCGGCCGTGGCGGTGGCACGCGCACCTATCAGGTGTGCAACGCCGGTACCACCACCTGCTCGAACAGCGAGACCGTCAGTTTCTGACAACCACGGATCGCGCGTCCGCAGTGCAATGCAGAAGGGGCTCGGCAAACCGCCGGGCCCCTGACGGCGACCTATCTCCGCATCAATGACGTTATTTGATCCGGCCCACTGTCTAGGGCGCTGCGCTGGCCACCGCCAACGCGTTCAGGAATCGCGGATCACTGCGCAACGACGCCAGCAGCGGATCCATACGCACGTACGCCGGCGTGAAGCGTGACGGACCGCGCTGCAGGTCGCTCAGCCAAGCCAGAGCCTGATCCCGGTGCCCGCTGACGGCGGCCACCTGGATGGCGCTGTAGAGTGTCTCGAGACGCATTGGTGCACGGGCAGTCCCGCCAGCCTGGGGCGCTTCGTTGACCAACTTCACGGCGCGCTGCGCCCGAGCCAACGCTTCGGCGTTGCGGCCCAGGAGCGCCAATGCCACGCCCTCACTGAGCAGCGCATACCACTGCCGCACGTTCGGGTTACCCTCACGCGCAAACGCTCGCAGCGCCTGCGTGGCCAATTGCCTGGCCTTGGCACTGTCGCCACGGACCGCGGCGATGACGGCGCGTGTGTTGTACCAACCGCCCTCACCCTCCTGATAGTCCTCCGGAGTGAGCGTCTGCATGACATCATCGAAGGACGCGTCAAGCAGCCAGTCAGATCCAGCGAACTCGGGCAGGAACTGCTTTGGTGTGATGTCACGCAGCACCTCGCGTACGGCCGCGCGCGCCGCCACGGAATCACCAGCCGCCATTTCCGCCTCCACGGCATACAGGGCCGTCATCACATTCGACGGGGAAAGAGCCCGCCCCCGCCGTGCCGCCTCGCGAGCGTCGGCCACACGTCCAAGATTGAGAAACGCCTGCACCTTGGCCGTCCAGCTCTGCGCACTGCGAGGATCCAGCGCCTGTCGCCGTTCGAAGTACTGCAGCGCCTCGGCATGTCGGCCAAACGACTGTGACTCCAGCAGTCCCATGTTGCCGAGCGCCGACACATCGTTGGGATCGAGACGCAACGTGGCCTCGAAGGCGGCACGCGCCCCTTCCGCATCGCCTTTCACCAGACGCAGATAGCTCGCCATGGCCTTGTATCCCAATGCACCGTTCGGATCGAGCCGCTTCGTTCGTTCGGCAGCCATGCGCGCGGAATCGGCGATTGCGGGCGAACCGCCACCATTCGCGTAGACCAGCGCCAGCGAGCGGGAAATTGCCGCCCAGGCCTCCACCAGCTGACTGTCGCGCGCCACCGCCTCCCGGAAATGCACCAGCGCCGCACGCTGCGCGCGGTACGTGCTGTTGGAGTTCCAGTCCACCGCCGCCTGACCACGCAGATAGGCATCGTACGCCCGCGGATCGCGCGTCGCCACGCGCACCACCTTCGCGCGATCCTCACTGCCCAGAGCCACCTGCATGGCCTCCACCACCTCGGTGGCAATCTGCCCTTGCACGGTCAGCACATCGCGAAGCTCGGCATCGAACGGCGCCTGCCACCGACCCTGCGGTGTGCCGTCGGGAATGACCTCCACCAGTTCGGGACGGACAATCACGCGCCTCGCCTCCCCGGTGCCCACAACCCGCACGCTCCCCGTGAGGAGATACCGAACCCCCAGCTCTTCCGCGATCTGCTGCGGTGGTTTGCGACTGTCGCGGTAGAGGTTGGAGCTGTTGCTCGCGATCACCGTCGCCCCCGGCACCGCCATCAGCTTGCCGCGGATTTCATCGGTGATGCCATCCGTGAGATAGGCGTCGGTGCTGTCCCCCTGATGCACGAAGGGCAGCACGGCCAGCGACCGCGAATTCTCGGCTGACACGTTGGCCGTTGGACGCATGAGTGCCCAGCCAGCCGCCGCCAGAAGCAGGGCCGCGCCCACACCGGCCGGAAGCAACCAACGCTTGATCGAAGCGCCCTCGGATGTCGCAGCGGTGAATGTCGCCGAGGCCGCCGTGCGCTGACCGCTGCCCGGTGTGTGGGCCGAGGGTGTGCTGAGCGCGGGTGCCACAGCGCGCGCGAACTCGTTCATCGTCGCAAAGCGTTCCGCCGGCTTGAGCGACAGGGCCCGATACAGCACCGCCTCGATGGATTCCGGCACGTCGGCACGAGCGCGGCGCACGCTGGGCACGGGTGTGGTGAACCGCGCCGCGATGAGTGCCGCCGCCGTTGCACCGTCAAATGGTGGCTCGCCAGTCAGCAGTTCATAGGCCACGCAGGCCAGCGCATACTGATCGGCACGCCCATCGACCGCCTCGCCGGTGGCCTGCTCCGGCGCCATGTAGCGAGGCGTGCCCACGGCAATGCCGGTGGCCGTGAGGTTGTTCTGCATCCCTGAATCCTGCAGGTCGCGCGCAATGCCGAAATCCGCCACCAGCGTGGCGCCATCGTCGGTGACGAGGATGTTTTCCGGCTTGATGTCGCGGTGCAGCACCCCTTCGCGATGCGCGTAGGCCAGCGCCTGCGCCGCCTCACGCACGATGGCCAGCGCATCGTTCACCGGTAGCGGGCCGCGCGTCCGCAGCAGGTCCCGCAGGCTCATCCCGGTGACAATGGGCATGGTGAACCACAACCGCCCCGCCGTCTCACCCGAATCGAAGACACTCAGGATGTGCGGATGTTGCAGCCGCGCCGCCACGCGGATTTCCCGCTCGAATCGCTCGTTCCCCACGGATGCGGCAAGGTCCTCGTGCAGGACCTTGAGCGCCACCGGTCGGCCGTGCTTGACGTCGAGCGCCCGATACACGGTGGCCATGCCCCCCTGACCAAGTACGCCCTCGAGTACATAGCGATCCCGCAGGCCGTCAGCGAGAGAGTCGTGCACAGGGGACAAGGCAGCGGTCTCGGGTGGGGATGGAGCGCGGTGCAGTGCAGCATACGGTCGCGCGAATCTGCAAAGCGCGACTACATAGCGCCATCGACCAAAGGCGCGCAATAGGGCGTCCACCCAAGACCGGGTGCCACGACATGTCGCAACACCCGGGCAATGGCCATGCAACATCAGCGCATACAGAAAATCCGTGAAGCCGCCGTCACCTGCCGACGGCACCAGAGCAGTCAGGCCGTCTGCAGGTCGGCCATAGCCGCCTCCAGCTTGTCGAACGAGCCCGTCCACCCCTTTGTCATGCCACCGCGCTCCGCAATGAAGGCCGCCAACTCCTCGGCGCTGGCCTCACCCTCCACCTCGGTGCAGACGGTTACGCGGGACTGCAGGTCACCCTCCGGTGTGAAGGTCACCGTGTTGCGGAGATAGGCTGGCCACACCGGCGCGCCGGGATGGCGCGCGATCTCCCCCGCGGCGTCGGTGAAACACTGCGTGTACACCAGACGGTCGGGGCGCTGCATCTCGTGGTACGTGAAGCGGCCGTGCATCTGATGACTGCCGTTCTGCATCACAAAGGCGGCATGACCACCGGGCCGCATGTCGGCCTGAGTAAAGGCCATGGTAAAGCCCACCGGGGGCAACCACTGCGCCACATGCTCCGGCGTGGTCCACAAGTCGTAGAGTCGCTCCACCGGCACGTCGAAGCTGCGCGCAATGACAAACACCTCACGCTGCGTATACTGCTGCTCCACGTACTCGGCCAAACGATCCCAGGTGGAGTTGCCGCCGGCCATCTTGATGAACACCCGCGTTTCGCGCGCCGCCTCGGGTGATTCGAGCAGCATGACGATGTCGAGCTCCGTGCGGCCACCCAGGTCGCGAAAGGTGGCCGTCACACGGAAGAGGGGCTTGGCATCGGCCGCGCGCGCGCCGTGATCATACACCAGACGCGACTCGGGTACGACTTCGTGATAGCGCGTGAAGTTGGGCCAGTCCGTACCGTCGGGCCCGTGCATGGTGTAGTCCCAGAATCCGCCAACCCGCAGCTCGCGCGCATGCGTGGTGATGGTGAAGCCCCGCGGCCCCCACCACTTGGCCAGGTGCTCAGGTTTGGTCCAGGCCTGCCAGACCAGCGAGATGGGTGCGTTGTAGATGCGCGTGAGACGGATTTCGCGGGCGCGGTCAGCGGTCGGACTTGGCGTGATCATTGGACGGGTGATGGGGCGTGGGCGTGTCGGATGACGCGGGGGCGGTGGTGATCGATTCGAGGTAGGCACCCAGGCGATCGAGGCTGGCTTCCATGTACGCGCGGTACTCGTCGAGGAAGGCGGCCACCTCGCGCAGGGGCTCGGCGTTGAGCGTGCAGGGGCGCCACTGCGCATCCCGCCCCTTGCTCACCAGCCCGGCGCGCTCGAGCACCTTGAGGTGCTTGGTCACGCCCGGCAGGCTCATCTGACCGAGAAAAGGCTCCGCGAGCTGCGTGACGTTGGCCTCGCCCTGGCGCAGGCGGGCCAGCAGGGCCCGACGCGTGGGGTCGGCGAGAGCGGAGAGGGTTTGGCTGAGGCTATCCTGCATGCTTTACCGTTTGGTTAATTAACGCTTTGGTATAATAATGACCACACGGCACCGCGCAAGAGCTGTTCGATCATTGGTCAGTTGCCTTGGGAAAGGGGTCAGTGATCTACGATGGCAACCGACGTTTGTGGCGTCGCCGTCCGGTCAGGAGGCTGCGCGGTATCTGGTGGGGGACACGCCGGTCCATCGCTTGAAGGCCCGCGAAAAGGCCGCCACATCACGGAACCCACAGCGCTGGGCTGCCGCCTGCACGGCCAAGCGGTCGGACCGTAGCAGGTCCTCGGCGGCGCGGCGGCGGAGATGGTCGAGCAAGTCTTCAAAGGTCACGCCTTCTTCCCGTAGACCGCGATACAGTGTCTGACGACTCATGGCGAGGGCACGGGCCACTGCGTCCATCGACACGCTTTCTTTACCCAGACGCGCACGCAGCTGCGCATGCACCCGCCCCGAGAGCGTGCGAGCCTCGTCGAGCGAAGCCAACAGGGCCGCCGCGCGTTCCAGCAACACCGAACTCACGTGAGCGGGCGCCTGGCGAACCCGGAGATCCGGCCAGGCTGGATCGAACAACAGAGCATTGCGTGTCTGCCGGAAACGGACCGGGGCACCGAAGACCGCCTCGTATCTGGCCACGGGACCGGCCGGCGCATGCCGGAAATGCACACCCCGCAGGAGCGGTGGCGTAGCCTGGACGAGCCGAGTGCCGCAGGCAATGCGTACAAGGCTGGCCTCCGTGATCTGGCGGGATGCACTCGGCAGATCGCGATCGTCGATGAACCACAGGCCATCACGTGACATCTCGAGCGGAAAATGCGGACCGTGATGCCGCGTCCCCACATCGAGGGTCAGACGCGCGTAACGATTGAGGTGTGCATGGGCCTCGGCCATCGTCTCACAGGTGCTTCCGATGACGCAGACAATGCTGGTTTCGGTGGCGTGCACGGCGGAGCCGAAATCAAGGATGAAGAGCGGATCGTTGGTCGCTGTCTCCGCTGCCGTAACCAACGACAGAAAGGCGTCGGCCGAGATTCGCGCCTCGTGCGTTGCAATGTCATCCTCATGCAGACCAGCCGACCCGAGCAATGTGCTCCGCGACAAGCCGCGGGTACTGGCGAAATCCAGAAAGGTGCGGGCCATTCCCGCGCCAAGGGTGGGCGAGTGCAGTCCAAATGGCGGCGCAGCGTGAGTCATGGAATCAACAGGTTGGCGCCAACAGCACAGCGGTGGGCGACGCGGGAATCGTAGGCTGGGGAGACCCCTTCACCAATCTGGAGCCTCCATGACATCATCATCTCCTGCCGTTTCCATCCCTACGCCACCGGCAAACGGCAGTTTCGATCCAGCAACCATCGCCACGACCGTCCGCACTGCCGCACAATGGTTGCGGCGCACAACTGCGCTGTGGCTGACGGTGGCGGTGGCTGGTCAACTGCTTTTTGGCGTCTATGTGCTGCGGTTCTACGGTGGTGCCGCATGGCGTGGCGATTTTGCGCAATGGTCTGCCGTCATGCCACGTGGATGGGTGCCGGGCGATCACGGTGGCAACGCGGCGGTGGCCGTGCATTTGCTGGTGGCGTTGGTGATCTGCATAGGCGGCCTGACCCAACTGGTTCCCATCATCCGACGCCGCGCTCCCGCCGTTCATCGCTGGATGGGTCGGGCTTTTGTGACATCGGCAGTGCTGGGGGCCACCAGCGGCTTTTGGCTGCAGTGGGTGCGCGGGGGTACGTCTTCGCTACCTCAGAGGCTGGGTACCACGACCAACGGGTTGGTGATTCTCGTTTGCGCATGGTTGGCGTGGCGCAGCATTCGACGCCGCGACATGAGCACGCATCGTCGCTGGGCTCTGCGCCTGTTCCTTGCGTCCAATGGAGTGTGGTTCTTCCGCATTGGCCTCATGTTTACGCTGCTGGCATTCGGGCGACCGATCGGATTTGATCCGGAGACATTTCGCGGGCCACTGCTCGTAGGCCTGGCGTGGGCGGAGACCATCGTCCCTCTTGGCCTGCTTGAGCTCTGGCTGCGGAGCGAGCGGGCTGCCACGGCGCTCCCACGTTGGGCCATGTCGGCGCTCCTTGTGCTGCTCAGTGTAGCGACCGGCATGGGCGTGACCGGTGCGGCGATGATGCTGTGGTTGCCGCACCTTCGCTGATCACATCGTCCGGCTCGGCGCTGGCAGTGCCATGACCCGAAAATCTGCCGGCCTGCGCGTCAGGGGAGCACCGTTTGTACACCCACGCTGACTCACCCTGAGGGAATCTCATGCGCCCCGACTCACGCCTCGCCCGCCACCTGCCGCACAAGATGATCACACTGGCCTGCGCAGCGCTCGCCCTGCTCGTCGCGCCAACGACCACCTCCGCACAAACCGATCAGCTCGTACAGTGGACCACCGAAGCGGGTGGCAATGGGCACTGGTATCGCTACCTGTCACCGGTCAGCATTTTCGAACCCTTCTCGTTCGCGACCGCGCAGAGTGCGGCGGAGGCGAGTTCGTACAATGGTCTGCAGGGCTATCTGGCTACGATCACCTCGCAGGCCGAGCAGGATTTCATGAACGGCGCCTTCTCGTATCTGCTCGGATTCGGTGGTACAGGCACCGCGTGGCTAGGCGCGAGTGACGCCGCAACAGAAGGCGAGTGGCGCTGGCTTGGCGGACCCGAAGCCGGACAACTGGTAAGCTACACCAACTGGCGGCCCGGCCACCCCGTCGCCGCAGCAGGCTTTGAGAATTATGACCTGCTGGCGCTCAGCATCTTCGGCGGAAGCCCAACAACGTACGGATGGGTCTCGGTCGAACAATCGGGCGGTGCACTCGGCTACATCATCGAGTATGGCAACGGACCAGTGACGACCGTACCTGAGCCGGGCCCACTCGGTCTGCTGGCGGCGGGCGCGGCCGCATTCGGCATGATGGTTCGGCGGCGGCGGGAAGACGCAGCACGCGGCTGAGTATCGGCGCCACGGCGCGCGTGTCCACGACGAGCCAACGCGCGCCGCTGGCGCCCATGGGAGTCCCAGGCGCATGCGCAGCATCTGCCGCACAGTGCGCGAGGCATGGCGTCCTACATTGTCGGAATGCCAAGCCCCGCGAGATAGCGGTAGGTCTCATCGTAGTTGGCCGGCTGCAACGTACTGTCCGACTTGCGGCCCTTCGGCACAAAGATCGCCATGCCCTGTCGCGCGCGAGTGAGCAGCACACGATAGGCATTGAGCAGGTAGCGCTGCCGCTCGGTGTTGTGCACCATGGTCCATCGGTCGCCACGGAAGTTGTGATACGACCACGCGCCGTTGTGCCGCCTCAGGTCCGCGTCCCAGCTCACCAGCGTCCAGTCGAGCTCGAGACCCTGCGTTTGAAACTCGGTCGCGGCATCCTCCAGGTAGTACGACGAGCGGGTATCACTGGCCGGCGCGAGGAAGTATTTCACCGGATCCACATTCACCCGCACGTCTATGCAGTAGGCCTTGAGCCGCTGCGCCTGCGAGGACGCCAACAAGCCGAAGCGCTCGTTGCCACGCGCCTGCTGCTTCACCCACTGCTTGCCCACGGTTCGGTCACGCGTGAGCACGATCGGAAAGCGACGCTGCACATCGGCCAGGATCTCACGTGCGCGGTCCTCATCCGTATCCAGCAGCGCCTTGACCATGCCCGACACATGCTCGGCACGGAACGATCGCATGGACACGGCCAGATGCAACGCGTACTGCGTTTCAACCATGGCGCGTGAACCAAGTCGTTCAATGGCCTGACCCGCCGCATACTCCGAGTCATGCAGCTCAGGCGAAAGGTAGGTGTGCCAGTGCGGGAAGCGTTCGCGCACGGCATCCAGCCACGCACCAATCCCCGACTCGCCGGTGTGGATCTCCTGACCGCCGCCCACCAGACACACGACCACCGCCCAATCCGGGTGTCGATCCATGTACGACAGCAGAAACTCCGGCTCGGACATCGCAAAGTCGCGTACACCCTTGCGTTGCTTCATGAACAGAGAGGTCTTCTCGCGGTTCCAGGCCCGTTGCGCTTCGTCAAAAATGGCCACGTGCTCCGCCGGGGGCCGGGTAGTGTCACGCAATCCCTCGTCACGAAAGTGATGAACGTTTTGAATGAACGGCTTCACGTTCTGGCGGATCTTTCCCTTGCGCTCCACTTCACCGCCCATCGCCTTCTGCCGCGCGAGGTCATCCTCCACCAACGCCTCACGCAGTACATTGACCAGCGGGCCGTTGCCTGAGAGAAACACGGCGTGGGTGTCGTCCTTGCCCAGATGCTGTGTGGCAATGTTCAGTCCGACCAGCGTCTTGCCCGCGCCCGGCACACCGGTCACGAACACGATGGACTTCTCACGATTGGCGCGGCTGCGCGCAATGATCTCCTCCACACAGGAGGACGTGGCGTGCAGATTGCGCGCACCAGCGTCGCTGCGCGCGATGTTCTGCACCGAGTGACGAGCATAGAGCGCCTTCGCGGCCTCCACAATCGTGGGACTCGGACGATAGGACGCACGCCCCCATGCAGCAGCATCGATGGCAGCCCCCTGGGCGAGTTGTACGGCCGAGCGCAGCGCGTCGCCTACGCTCTCGGCGTTGGCTTTGCGCGGGGGATAAACGCCGTCAGCGTGTGGCGCCCTCCATTCGGCATCAGGTGAGGTCGCACCCGTGGCGCACAGCACCGGAAAGATGGGTGTGTCGCGGCTGGCCTCATGAAAGTTCTTGAGGTCGAGCGCGTAGTCCCAGGCCTGATTGTAGTCGGGACGGCTGAAGCGCTGCTCGCCCACCTTGAACTCGATGGGTACCACGGCCGATTGCGCGACCACTACCCCATCAATGCGGCTACCAAGGCGCGGCAC
The DNA here is from genome assembly GCF_002483225.1 of Gemmatimonas sp. UBA7669. Classification (NCBI taxonomy): domain Bacteria; kingdom Pseudomonadati; phylum Gemmatimonadota; class Gemmatimonadia; order Gemmatimonadales; family Gemmatimonadaceae; genus Gemmatimonas; species Gemmatimonas sp. UBA7669. The sequence goes on from NZ_DLHL01000047.1 coordinate 98,344, forward strand.
ATCGAACTCGAGAAACAGCGAGCCGTCTACGCCATTCAGCGACTGCTTGAGCACGCGGATCTGCTCCTTCCACGCCTCCGTCTGCTTTCCGTCGATGGACAGGCCGCTGGCACCAGCCAGGTGGCCGAGCACGGTGGGTTCGCCTTCCGCGAGGAATCCCGCAATGGAGGCGCTGTAGTAGGCCGATTGGCGTGTCGGTACATTGGGCAGTGACATGGCGCCAAGCTATCGTGCGAGCGGGGGTGGGCGCCAGGCTGGTCGTACTCCGCCGCCACCGACGCCCCCTACGTCACTCGACGTAGGGAACGGCGTGCGCGTGGGTTTGATCATAGACTCTGCCGCATGGCCCGCCTGATCGCGAAAACCCGAGGTGCATTCGGGGTGGTCGCCAGTCTCAGTCTCTTCTTAACGCATTTCACAGCATGGATACTCGCCGGTGTGCCCGCCACCTACCGGGCCATGCAGGAGAACCCGTTGCTGGTGGCGCAGACCGGGCACAGGGCTGTGGGTGGTGCGCGGTGGGGCGCTGCTGGTTGTGACGCGCGCTGTCATCAGCGCCCGGCGCGGCGCCTGACAACAGGTGCGCGGCGCTGCTTGAGCTTGTGCCCCACCTCAACTATCGCCGCAATCAGCGGCTGCAGCTCACGACCCAATTCGGTGAGCGCGTATTCCACCGTGGGAGGCGACGTCGGCATGACGTGACGCGAGATCACGCCCATCTGCTCCAACTCTACCAGTCGTGCGGACAACACCTTCGCAGAGATCCCTTGCACGTCGCGGCGCAACTCGCTGAACCGCCGCGGTGTCTCGCGCAGATACCAGATGATGTGCGGCTTCCATGCGCCACCAATGACACGCATGCACTCTGTCAATGGACACTCGGCAGGTGGAGGCACGACTCTGTTCTTGCGCATCGGTACCGGCATCGTTGTCTCCGGTTACCGCGTGGTAACCCGATTCTTCGTACGGGTGATGGTTCAGGTTACTCAAGGTAACCAGATTGCTCCTCGTAACGACAGGCACATCGCGGCCTGCTGCGTCACCACCAACCACGAGGAGCAACGTCATGGCTCGAGTCGCCATCGTCTATCACAGCGGGTACGGCCACACCAAGGTGCAGGCCGAGGCGGTACACCGCGGGGCGTCCCGCGTACCACACGTCGACGCGGTGCTGATTCCCATTGAGAAGTACGAGGCGCACTGGGAGGAACTCGACCACGCCGACGCCATAGTCATGGGAGCACCGACGTACATGGCCGGAGCCTCGGCCCAGTTCAAGGCCTTTCTTGACGCCACCTCGAGCCGCTGGGCGGCGCAGCGCTGGAAGGACAAGCTGGCTGCAGGCTTCACCAACTCCGCCGGCTACAATGGCGACAAGCTCAACACACTGCAGCAGTTCAATCTCTTTGCCATGCAGCATGGGATGATCTGGGTTGGACTGGGGCTGCTGCCGGGAAACCATACCAGCCAGGGTTCACCCGAAGACCTCAATCGACTGGCCGGCTTTCTCGGCGCCATGGCGCAGTCCAACGCCGACCAGCCCGCCGAGTTGGTGCCACCGGCCTCCGATCGCGCCACGGCCGAGCATTTGGGGCAACGCGTTGCCGAAGCCGCCTTGCGCTGGGCGGCTGGTGTTGAAACGCAGCAGGGAGCGACTGCTGCGGACGCCACACTGGCGGTAGGCGGCTGACATGGCCACGGCTCATGCCGACTCGTACGCAGCCATTGCTGCGGTGCTCGCCGAGTACTTTGACGGCCTGCACCACAGTGACTCGACACGCCTCGCGCGCGTGTTTCATCCGCGCGCGCACTACGTAAGCCCGACGGAGCACCCCTTGGTGTACCGGAGCATGGCCGAGTACTTCCCGATCGTTGATGCCCGGCCGTCTCCCGCCAGCCGCAGTGAGGCACGACAGGACCGGATCATCTCGATCGAACTGGGTGGCCCGGCCCTGGCCTTTGTGCGCGCTGAATGCGCCATTGGGCCAAAGCGCTTCACCGACTTCCTGACACTCGTACACACCGACGACCGCTGGCAAATCATGTCCAAGGTCTTTCACTTCGACCTGCAGGGCTGACCACCAGCCGGCTCAACGCCCCCTCACACTCAATACCGGACCACTTCTCATGCCCTACATCAACATCAAGATCACACGTGAAGGCGCAACCCGCGCGCAGAAAGCCCAGCTGATTGCCGGAGTGACTGAACTCATGGTGAAGGTGCTCGACAAGAGCCCGGCCACCACGTTCGTCGTCATTGATGAGGTCGAACTCGAAGACTGGGGGATTGGCGGGCTCCCGGTGGACGAGTATCGCGCGCAGCTCAATCGATGAGGGCAGACTGCTACCGTCCAAATGCCAGAAGGCCGAGCACCGCCTCCCCCCGCGGTGACAGGCGGTATCCCGTCCCGAGGCTCTCAGTGAGACCGAGATTCTTCAGTTTCCGGACGTTCAGCTTGAAGCGCATCTTCTCCTGACCGACAATGTCACACAGGTCGCCCGCGCGGACGCCAGGTTTGTCACGCAACACACGCAGAGTGGCAAGGGTCCACGGGCCATCTGAGGACGCGGCGTCCAGTCGCTGCAGGCGGTTGCGCAGCTGGCTGAGGTCTTCGCTGGACGTGGCTGGTGTCTCGCGCAGCACGATGCGCGGATCGGGCCGCAACGCGCCGAGTTCAATACGAAACACCTCGCCCTCCGGCCGAAGCGCGAGTTCCTCCAGCAGGGCCGCCTTGGAAGCATAGCCCGCGCGGCGCGCGTCGGCCGCCGAGATCTGCGCGAGTGTCACGGGTTCAACCGACCGAATGCGCAGCTGCCCGACGGCCGTCATGAGCGTGCCGCCGGCCCGCACCGTTGGCCGCCGCCAGCGCCGGAATGCCACGGTAATCGCACCGCTGCGAATGCCCTCGAGAAACGCTGTCCGAAAGAGCATCAGATCCCCCTTGAATCCCCAGACAATCCGCCCCCTACGTCGCCCGACGTATGGCTCCGCCGTTCCAGTGGCTCAATCGTAGGCGCGACCCCAAGTCCTGACCGACGACCTGAACCACGAGGTGTTCCGTGACTATCCGCCGCACACCACTCTCCAGCCTCTGCCCGCTGATATTGTGCCTCGTGAGTTCTCAGGTCAAAGCCCAGACCTCACCGACCTCCGCGTCAGCGCTTCCGCGCGTCCGCCTCGTCGATGTGACGAACGGCCGCCAGCAGGTCACCGGCGTCCTCACCGGACGGGCCGGCGACACCCTGCTCATCATGCCGGACAGCACCGATGGAGAACCGCAGCGCTTCTCCCTCTCCTCCACGCTTCGGATCGAGCACAGCATCGGCATGCAGCGCCGCACCATGCAGGGGTTCGGGGTCGGCGCACTCATTGGTGGCATTACGGGTGCCTTGATGGGTGCGTCGTCGTCCAACAAGAAGCCCGACTGCCCGCCTGATCAGCTCATCTGCGGAAACTTTGGCCCGTCTCCATCGGCGAGTGGCGGAGCAGTACTGCTCGCGCTCCCCGGTGCCATCATTGGCGCAATCGCCGGTTACAACACGCTGCGCGAAGGTTGGGTGCCGGCCGACGAGGATCGCACGCGCCTCACGGTTGCACCGCTCTCCCGTGGCGGCCTGCGCGTCGGCGCGGCGGTGACATTCTGACCCGCCGACCGTTTGCGCAACGCACTACCGTGACCGCCCCGGCACCAACCGCAACCGATGCGCCGCGAACCGCTCCACGGCCTCACGCGTGAACGCCAGCGGGAAGTACTCCGCCCGTCCGAACGGCTCCACGAGATTGGCGTAGAACGGACTCCCGGGTTGACCCGACTGCCCCGGCAGGTTGGTCGCCCAGCTGCTGTCGGGATGCACCAGGTCAAACACCTCGCGGTACGTTGCGCCCACAGCCGCCACAAACCCCGCGCCGCCGTGGCGCTCCACCGCCGGCGCGTCGTAGGCCGCCACAAAGGGATGTGGCAACTCGCTGCGGTTGAATCGCCCCCAGCGCCACTGGGTCATGTCAGCGCCAAAGCGGGCACGCAGGGAGTCGCGTGCAACCAGCAGGGCATTCTCAAGCACACCCGCCGTTGGTGGTGCGTCCGCTCGCATACGCGCCCCCAACTGCGGGCCGACAAAGCGATACGCCGCCGCAGCCAACGACTCGCGCGTATGCTGGCCATCCCAGGCGGCCAGAGCGGCGCGCAGTCGCTCGGCCTCCGCGTCCTGTGCCGTCCAACCGGCAAAGAGCCGCGCGTCCCGCGCACCGGCCGCGTTGAACGCGTCGTGCTGCAACTGTCGCGAATGCGCCGCGTCAAACGGACCGGGCGTCGCGAACTGCTGCTCCAGCCGATCCTGCCGCTCACGCGCCGGACCACGCTTGAAGAACAGCGGCGGATCGTAACCCTCCGGATGAATGTCGTGATTGGCGGTGGCGATCCAGCCGCGACTCGGGTTGAACTCACGCGGCAGATCATCGCGCAGTCCCCGCCACTCGTAGCGCCCATCAGCGGGCACGGGCAGACGGCCATGCCAGTTGGGGCGCCGCGGCGACGCGGCCGAGGCCTGCCAGGCGATGTTCCCGTCCACATCGCCGCAGATCATGTTCTCGGTGGGCGCCAGATAATAGCGCTGCGCGTCGAGAAACTCCCGGCAGTCGCGCAGCGCCGGATAGCGCAGCGCACTCAGGTAGCCCGCACTGCCCGGCAGGTGCGCCGTGCTGCGCAGCAGATAGGCCATGCGTCGCGTCTGATCGATGTGAAACACCGGGCCACGCGACGTCAGCCGCAACGTGGCCGTATCACTCAGCGCGCCCTTCACGGCAATGACTTCGCGCACGACACGTGGCGCTTCCCACACCCCGGCAATCTGCACACGACCTGCATCATCCATGGGCGCCACATACACGTCGGACTGATCGGTGCCGACAATGGTGAGTCCCCAGGCCAACCGCTCCGTACGCCCGATCATCACACCCGGCAGGACGGGCTCGGTGGCACCAATGGCACGATACCCCGGTGCATCGAGATGCACGATGTAGCGGAACGACGGATTCTCGACGGCCCGATGCGGATCGTTGGCCACGATGGGCTTGCCACTCCGGGTGAGTCGACCGGAAATGACCCAGTTGTTGGAGCCCGGTGAGTCTTCCTGCACGCCGTTGTTCACACTGGCGCCGCTGCCCTCGAGTGCCGCGTAGGCCGGCAGCAGTGGTGGCTTTACATCACCGGTGCGAAGCGCCTGCAGCGCGGTGATGGCCGCGCTGTCCAGTTGTGCGAGATCAAGACCTTCGGGCAGCACCAACGCACGATAGGGCGAGGGACGCGCGAGCCGGTTGGCCGAGTCGGCGCCCACCCGCAGCACCTCGCGCGCCAGACGCAGTTCGGCAATCGCATCAGCCAACGGCATGGCGGTCTGTGTGCGCAACACCAGATCCTCGGCCGTCCAGCGCCCGGGCTCAACGCCGGTGAGCGTGAACTCCACGGGCAGCCGTGTGCCCGCCTGCGCAATGAAGGCGTTCACCCCCCGCGCAAAGGCATCGAATACCCGGCGACCGGCCGGGTGATAGCTGGTCCACTCGCGCTCATCATGCGGGCCGCGGAAGCGCAGCAGCCGTGCGAGGCGATCGTGCGCCACATATCCGGGCCCCATGATCGCACTCAGCTCGCCGCGGTACATGCGACGGTACATCTCCATCTGCCACAGCCGGTCCTGCGCCACCACAAAGCCCTGCGCGAAGAACAGGTCATCGAGCGACTGCGCGTAAATGTGCGGCACACCCCAGCGGTCGCGAATGACCTCCACCGGCGCGCGCAATCCGGTCAGCGTGGTGCTGCCGTCAATGCGCGAGAGCGCCGCACGCGCGAGCGCATTCAAGTCGGGCGGCTGACTGGGCTGTCGCGCGCCAAGCAGCAGGGTCAGCGCGCCGACGGCGATCATCAGCGCGGGAGCGGTGGTGCGTCGGCTCAATACGGGCCGGACACGATCGACGAGGCGGGTCATAGGCGCAATGTTACGCCCCATTGCCGCGCCCTGCGAGTTCGCCGACCTAAGCCTGCAACAGCGGCACGCCGTAGGCCGTGAGCATGCCATCGCGCGTGACCAGGTGCAAACCGCGCGCCATGGCCTGCGCCACCAGCAGCCGGTCAAACGGGTCAGCGTGGTGCGCCGGCAAACGCGCGCTGCGCTGGGCGTCGGCGGCAGACACGGGAAGCTCCACGAAGCCGGTCTCAGTGGCCGCGTGCAGCCATTCCGCGGGCAGCGTCAGCTTTCCCTTGGTGGCCTTGATCTCAAGCTCCCATGCCGAGGCGGCGCTGAAGTACACGACACGACCTGGGTCGCTGATTGCATCCCGCGCTTCGCTGCTGAGACGGTCCGGAGCATGCAAGGCCCACAGCAGCACATGGGAGTCGAGCAACAGGTTCATGACTTGCGGCGAGGCTCGGCTACACGGCGCAGCGGAGGTGGCTCAAGCGGTCCGCCGTAGAACAGCGATTCGATCTCCGCGTCATGATCCCAGCAGTCCGGCGACTCGATGACAGCGCCCGCCAGTTTGCCGAGTTGACGGGGGGCGGCGCCGGCCGCGACCGGCACGAGACGCACCAGCGGCGTGCCGGCCTTTGAGATCACGACCTCTTCACCATCCAGCACCTCGGCGATGAGCCGGGAGAGCTGGGTCTTGGCGGCGTGAATGTTCACGATCTTCATTAGTCTAGTCTAGTTTAGCTAGCCAGTGAACTCAAGGTGAGCCATGGGTTTTGGCGACAGTCTCCGCGCCAGGAGGCCGGACTCGCCACGGCCTGCAGCGCCTCGTATACTCGGCCTGCCCCACCATCGCCGCGTCCGCCAGACCCTGTGGCGCAGTCGCGTGACTCCCCCGCCTCCGCCATCCCATGCGATGGCGTCCTCCCTGTGACTGCCTGCCCCATGAAGCGCGCCCTGCTCGTATTCCTGCTCACCGCGCCGCTCTCCCTCGCTGCTGCGCAGACCAGCGACTTCAACACGCTGCGCTTCCGCGAAGTCGGCCCCGCCAACATGAGCGGTCGCGTCGTGGACATGGCGGTGGTCGAGTCCAATCCCTACGTGTGGTATGTCGCCTCAGCGACCGGCGGCGTGTGGAAGACCATCAACAACGGCGTCACCTGGCAGCCGGTCTTCCACCGCGAAGCCACACACTCGGTCGGTGCACTGGCTGTGCATCAGCGTGACACCAACATCGTGTGGGTGGGCACCGGCGAACGCGCGAATCGCCAGAGCAGCGGCTGGGGCGACGGCGTATACAAGTCCACCGACGGCGGACGCAGCTGGCGCAACATGGGGCTGCGCGAGTCGCATCACGTGGGGCGCATCGTGATGCACCCCACCGACCCCAACACGGTCTTCGTGGCTGCCATGGGTCACCTCTGGGGACCCAACGACGAGCGCGGTCTCTACCGCACTACCGATGGCGGCAACACCTGGCAGCGTGTGCTGGGGGTGAACGAGCACACCGGTGTCGTGGACGTGGCACTCGATCCGTCCAACCCGCGTGTCATGTACGCCGCCACCTACGAGCGGCGCCGCGCACCGTACGGTTTTGACGGCGGCGGACCGGGCAGCGCGCTTTACAAGAGCACCGACGGCGGCGACACCTGGCGCAAGCTCGCGCCCAGCGGTGCGTTTCCGCGCGACTCCGTGCGCCCCGGTGTCCGCCCGCCCACACTGCATGATGCCAACGGTCTGCCACTCGGCGAGTACGGCCGCATCGGCATCACCGTGTATCCCAAAGATCCACGCATCGTGTACGTGTCCATCGAGCAGGGCTGGCGCTACAACGCCTCCACGGCCTACGTCGGACGACGCGCCGGCATCTATCGCTCGCAGAATGCCGGCGAAACCTGGGAGCGCATGAGCGACTGGAATCCGCGCCCCATGTACGCCAGTCAGCCGCAGGTCGATCCCAACGATCCCTGCCGCATCTACATGCAGAACGAATTCTCCGTCTCCACCGACTGCGGCAAGACCTTCACCGCGCCGCGTCAGTCACTGCATGGCGACGACCGGTTTGTGTGGATCGATCCACGCGACTCGCGCCACCTCATCAAGCTCGACGACGGCGGCATCGGCGTGTCCTACGACTTTGGACGGACCTGGCTGTTTGTGCAGTCTCTGCCCATCAGCCAGTGGTATCGCATTGCGGCAGACAACGCGCGGCCTTTCAACCTCTATGGTGGCTTGCAGGACAACGGCAGCTGGTACGGCCCCAGCGCCACCTATCGCTCCGAAGGCATCCTCAACGAAGACTGGACACGCATTGGCGGTGGCGACGGCTTCTTCTCGCTGCCCGACACCACCGACCCGCGTGTCATCTACTCGGCCTCGCAGTACCTCGGCCTGCAGAAGCTCGATCCGCGTACGCTGCAGCGGCAGGATGTCCGGCCTGACAATGCGCGCGGCGCCATTGGCGCGCGCCGCAATTTTGATGCGTGGTTCCTGGTGCAGCCTGAAGCCGAGCTGGCCAACGCCATGGCGGGTGCCAACTGGGATGCGCCGTATATCATCTCGCCGCACGATGGTGCCACTCTTTATGCGGGCACCAACAAGCTCTGGAAGAGCACGAATCGTGGGCTGACCTGGACCTCGCTGGGCGACATGACCACCGGCGTGAACCGCCGCGAGCTGCCCATCAACGGCCGCCGCGCGGACGAACTCACGCCCTCGCAGGACGACGGCAACCCGTACTATCCCACGCTCACGGCCATCGCCGAATCACCGCGGCAGCGCGGCCTGCTGTATGTGGGCACCGACGACGGCAACGTGAAGGTCTCGCGCGACGGTGGCGCAACCTGGCACGATGCACACTCACTCATGGGCCGCTTGGCCAGCAACGCCCTGCCGCGCAACGCCTGGATCAACGGCATTGAGGCCTCGCGTCATGCTGTGGGTACCGCGTACGTGGTGGCCAACAATTATCGCAACGACGACTTCGGCAGCTACATCTACAAGACCACCGACGCCGGCCGCAGCTGGACATCCATTACCAGTGACCTGCCGGCGGGTCGTGTGGCGCGCACCCTGCGGGAAGATCCGCGCAATCCCAATGTGCTCTACCTCGGCACCGAGCTCGGGCTGTTTGTCAGCACCAACGGCGGCGCAAACTGGGCCGAGCTGCGCGCCAACCTGCCCACGCTGGCCATCAACGATTTGCTCGTGCATCCGCGTGACAACGATCTGGTCATTGCCACACACGGACGCGGCATCTGGATTCTGGACGATGTGAATCCGCTGCAGGAGCTCACACCGGCTGTGAAGGAGTCGGCCGCGCATCTCTTCCGCATTGAACCGGCCTATCAGGTGCGGTTGGCTGCCGAGAAGGCGCACATGGGCGACATGGTGTTCCGTGGCGAGAATCCGCCGACTGGTGCCATCGTGCAGTTCTGGCTCAAGGATGCCACCACGAAGCCGACGTTCACCGTGCTTGACGCGAGTGGCAAGACCGTCGCCACTCTGTCACCCAATGTGCGTGCAGGCGTGAACCGCTTTGTATGGGGCCTGCGCCACGACTCCCTGCCTGCCGGTGTGCGCGGCGGGGGCGACGAGGACGAAGGCGGCGGTGGTGCCGCGCGCGCCCTGCCCGGCCCACTTGTGCTGCCGGGTACCTACACGCTGCGCATGAGTGTGGGTGGGGTGCAGCGCACGCAAACGGTGCGCGTCATGGACGATCCGCGCATCAACGTGACACCGGTGCTGCGCGCCAAGTGGCACGCAGATCTCCTGCGCATTGCCGACGTGTATCGTACGGCGGTGGAGCTGAATCGCGGCAAGAACAGTGCGGAAACCCGCGAGTTGCTACGCCGCGTGAGTGGTCTGTACAGTGCGGTATCGGGATGGACGGGGCCCATGACTAGTGACCAGACCGCACAGTTGCAGTACTTCAGGCGGAAGATCGCCGAGCTGCGGTAGCCTGCGGTCACCAGCACGATTACGTCGGGCGCCGGGCTACTCCCCCTCGAGCGCCCGAATGTCGTCGAGATCCTTCGTCCTGCCACTGGCGCGCTTGTTTCTGATGAAGGCTTCGCGGCCAATGAATTGCACGGGCACGTCGAACAGTGTGCCCTGGACGGATTCCTGCCAGGCGCTGGTGAACTCAACTCCACTGATGCTGGTCAGGATATCAATCCGAAACGGCGGGATGCCCAACTGAATCACCTGATTCGGCGTGGTAAAGTCTTTCTCAGATACTCCAAGGGCAGCAAGGGGCGCACCAAAATCAACCAGAGCACGCCAAGTGCGGGTGGCGTTCATCGCCGTGGGTTCGACCCAAACGTCAAGGTCGCCCGTGACGCGCGGCACGCCGTGCGCCGCGAGGGCGTGTGCGCCAACGACCAGAAAGCGCACATCCTCCGCTCGCAGCGCAATAAGCAGCTCCCGAAAATCGTCGGTCATTGTCACACATCGCTTAGCAACGGCCGCACCACGACCGGCATGGTGGCGCGGGTATACGAAGGAAGAGGTCGTCCCGACAACCGCCAAGCTTCGAGCGTCAGCGCGGTCACGGCAGCGACACGCTCGTCGACTGTCCCGCCCATGCGCCGGTCGCCAGCCTCGGCACTGCCCAGGGCCACCACACGTGCCGTCATCTGTCGACGATTGGACATATCGGAAATCTAGCAGCCTTGGGCTTCCTTCACGACGCTTCTTTGTTGGTGGGTTCGGGATTTTTGCCAGCTTTCACCCGCTGACGATCGACCACCGGCCAGCCCTGCGACCCAGTGCCCTACACCCGCTCTTCGGGATCGGCAAGAAACCACTCCAGTCGGCCGCAACCCACACAGGCAAGCGTAGCCGCCGAGCGGTTAGCCCAGTCAAGATTGAGGAAGGTGAGGCCGGCGGTGTTGAGCTGCGCACGCCCCTCAAGAAAGTGTTCGCCACCGCAGTGCGGACAGCGCACGGGGCGCCCGGCGACTTCGAAACGGTCAGGGGTTGGGCCATCGGCCATGGCCTTAACGCCAGCGGCGAAGGCACCAAGGAACTTCTTCATGCTGACTCCGCGTCTTCAGGGGGTTCTGACCCACAATCCGGCCAGCATTGGCCACTCGACCTGCTCAAACACCTTGCCCGATAATACGGCCCGGATGGGTCCGAACAGCAGATTGATGCCCATGCCCTCACCAAATCGTGCAGAGGCCGTCGCGTGCATGTGAATGTGCGGAAAGTCCGAGTTGCCGGAGTTGCCGCAGCGCCCGATTTCGCGACCGGCCTCCACAGCGTCCCCCGTCCGCACTGACACAGTGCCTCGGCGGAGATGGGCGAGATAGTAGAAGCGTCCCCCACTGCCGATGACGACGTGATTACCCAGCGGATTGGCCCGGTCATGCGTGCCGAGCGGATTGTCGGGAAACGAATCCGCCACCTGCACCACCTGACCACTCACCGGCGAAACCACCGGCGTGTCCCAGCAGAAGAACTCCTCGATTCGGCGTGCGCCGGGCGACGCGAGCTCCCGCCCGGACGCTCCGCCCACCACACCGAAGTCCACGCCAAACGCCTGGGAGGCCACCGTCATGTGATGGTTGACGTTTGGCGTGTCTCCACCCTGCAGCACGAACAGCGGCTGGCGCGACGGGAGGCCAACCGTCTGGGCGCCAAGGGGGGCAACGAGCGTGCTCAAAAGCACAAGACAGGCAAGCCGCGACATCGAAATGGGGGTGCAGGTTGGACGTGCGCAATGACCATCGTTCTTGAAATCTACCTGCGGCTCTGACCGAGGGCCGAAAGGCAGACCCGCAAATGATCGCCCCCCCAACGAAACCCGGAACCCGGCCCACGCATTCATTTCCTGAGCGGGGTCCGCACAGCGGCGCCCCCAGCCTCTTTCCCCTTGCCCTGCCCTCCAGTGTCCACCCGACGCCTTCCCGTCTACATCCTCGCCGACGTGTCCGGATCGATGCAGGGCACACCCATTGAATCGGTCAAGTCCGGCATCCGCCAGTTGCATCGCGACCTGCTGGGCGACCCGCAGGCCATCGAAAGCGCCTATCTCGCCGTGTTGACCTTTGGCAACGCCGCGCAGCAGCTCGTGCCGCTCACCGAAGTGGCCATGTTCAATCCGCCCGACCTCATTGCCAACGGCGCCACCAATTTTGGCGAAGGTCTGCGTCTCCTGCTCGAGTCCTTCGACCGCGAGCTCGTGCGCACCACCGCCGATCAGAAGGGCGACTGGCGACCGCTCGTGTTCATTCTCTCCGACGGCGCGCCCACCGATGTGGAGTGGCCCATGTACGCGCAGCAGCTGCGTGAACGGCGCCCCGCCAACATCATTGCCGTGGCCTGCGGTGATCAGGCGGACACGCAGGTGCTCAAGCAGGTCACGGACACCGTGATCCAGATGCAGGACATGTCGCCCGACGCCTTCAAGGCCTTCTTCCGCTTCGTGTCGGCGTCCGTCAAGCAGACGAGTGCCAAGGTGGGCGCGATGGCCGACGGACAGGGCATCACGCTGCCGCCGCCACCGCCTGGCATCACGATCGTTCCGTAAGGGCGCGTGTCATCACCACTCCCCACACCCGTCTCCGTCGAGACCGCACCACACGATACGCCGGCAGTAGACGCACCACCGCGCGCCGTGTGGACTTCCAAGCCACCCAACACACCCTGGTGCCCCGACGAGTGGCGTGAGCACCTCGAGGCGGTGGCGCCGGAGCTCGTCGCGCCAACGGGTGATCAAGACGGCGACGCCATCGGCGAGCAGCACGCTACGGACCACTGGCAGCTGCTGCTTGTCTCGCGGCGCGGTCGCGTGCACGCGCACCGCGGTGAGCACCGCGAAGACGCCGGCAGCATCACCGCCACACCACACGGCTGGTGCGCCGCCGTGGCCGACGGGGCCGGCTCGGCGCCCTACAGCCGACTTGGTGCAGCCATTGCCACGCAGGTGTTCACGCGCAGCATACAGGCTGCACTGGGCCCAGACACCAGCGCATCCGCCGCAACGGCGAACGACATCCTGGCGAATGCCATGCAGCACGCCGCCACGGCCAGCAACGCCGCCATGCGTGACTTCGCCGAACGCACCGGGCTCGCTCACCGCGATCTGCGCACCACCTTGCTTGCAGCGGCCCTGCACGGCGATACCCTGGCCCTCATGCAGGTTGGTGATGGGGCCATGGCCCTGCGGCATGCCGACGGCCGCATGTCACACCCGCACGCCGTCGCCACCGGCGACTATTCGGGCGAGGTCGCGCACTTTCTCCCCGACGACGGCGCGCTGGAGCAGCTGCAGCAATCCCTCGTGCTGCAGCCGCGCGCGGACTGCGTGGGTCTCGTGCTCGCCACCGACGGCGTGGAAGACCCCTGGTATCCGTTCACACGCCATGCGGGCACTCTCTTCTCGCAACTGGTCCGCGGAAGCAACGAAGCCGACGCGCTGCCCACCGGCCTCACGTCGGCATGGCACGAGCCCGTGCTGTCTGCACCAGATCCGGTGCAGGCTCTCACGGCGTGGCTGGGCTTCGAGAAGCGTGGCGAGAATGACGACCGCACGCTCTGCGTGATCTGGCACGAGCAGGCGTCGTGACTACCCGCTTCACAGCAGCAGGCCGGTGGCGCGCATGAGTGGCGTGAATGTCCGTCTCACCGACGGCCGGGTGCTGCAGATTGACGACGAACCAGTGGGCACCGGCGCCGAGAAGAGAGTATTCCTCACGCGCGACCGGCAACTGGCCGTGGGCTTCTATTACGGCACGCTGAGCGATCGACGCGAACGTGTGGACCGTCTCACGCGCATCCTCACCAACTACAACCCCACACTGGCCAGCAACGGCGCATACTGGTCGCCTTACTTCTGCTGGCCGGTGGGCATGGCCGATGGCGTGAACGCCGTGCCACAGGCCTTTGCGCAGCGGCAGCAACTCGTCTGGCCGCCATTGGCGGTGGTCACGCCAACCTATCGCAGCAACTTCTTCTTTCACGACCGCTTCGGCGGACGTCAGGAGAAAGAGGTGCGCTGGTTCACGGGCGGCAAGGCCTCGAAGTTCGTGCCGCAGGCTGAAACCGGCTCGCTGCTCACCCGCCTGCAGGTGGCCGTGCGCCTCGCACGCGCCGTTCGCCGACTGCACATGGCCGGGCTGGCGCACGCCGACCTGTCCAATAAGAACGTACTGGTTGACCCAAAGGGTGGCGATGCCTGCATCATCGACATCGACTCGCTCGTCGTGCCCGGTGTGGCACCGCCAGCCGTACTCGGCACACCCGGCTACATCGCTCCCGAAGTGCTGGCCAACAAGGCGCAGCCCGGCATTGCCACCGACAAGCATGCGCTGGCCGTGCTGCTCTATGAACTGCTGCTGCAACGGCATCCGCTGCAGGGCAAGCGTGTCAACAGCACCCGCTCGGCCGAAGAAGACGAGCAACTGTCGATGGGTTCACACGCGCTGTTCATCGAGCACCCCACCGACCGACGCAATCCGCCGCACAGTGCGCTGACCGTGCCGTTCACGCGGCTCGGGCCCGCGTTGGCCGCGTGCATGACGCGCACGTTTGTTGACGGATTGCATGCGCCCGGTGCGCGTGCCGACGCCGCCGAGTGGGAAGTGGCCCTCTACAAGACCCTGCAGCGCGCGTATCCATTGCCGTCGGGCAAGTGGACCATTCTGGGCACGGGCTTGCCGCGCGCCACACTGCACGGCGATGAACGCATTGCCGGGCCGGTGCTGGCCGCGCAGCTCTATCGTGAAACGCCGCAGGGGCTGGTGGACGAGCAGGACTACTTCGTGCTCTTTCATCACCTCGCATTGCACGACTGGCATCTTCGCATGGGGACCCTGCCCAACGAGAAGGCCGATCGCACGCCGCGTGGCTATGTAGCGCAACACGAGGGCAAGTGGTGGCTGGTGAACACAAGCGACACGCCCTGGGACGTGGTGGATGGACCGCGCATCGGCCGGAATGCGTCGGTGGAGTGCGTGCCGGGTCTCACGCTGCGCATTGGTGATGAACTGCCGGCGCGCGTGCTGCGCATCGGCACCTTGTAGGCGGTTCGCGCAATGCACAACGCACCGCATGACGCCTTCGCCCGCGTGAGCGCGGCGCTGCTTGCGGTGTGGCCACAGGTGGCCAATCAGACCGCTGGAATGACCACTTCCGAGCGTGGTCTCCTGCTGGACCACTGTGGCAGCGATCACCGTCCACTGGTGGACTTGCTTCTCGATATTGGGCAGCAGATTCGCCCACAGTTGCTGACCATTGGCAGCACACCGCAGCGTGCGGCGGATTGGGTCAACACGCGCGCGCCTCTCGTGCATAAGCTGGTGGCCACACGTTATCTGCAGCCCGATGTCGCACGTTGGGCGGTGGATGTGTGGGGCACGGCGCTTGGGCTGGTTGCTGAGCTCACGCCACCGGTTGTCGAAACCGCCACCGCGGCGCCCAACATGGCCGACGCAACCCGCAAGCCTGCACCAGCGCCAGCACCGCCGGCCAAGCCGGCGCAGCGTCAACCAGCGGCACGTGCGGCGGCCACAACACGACCCACGTCACCTCGGTCGCCAGCACCGCGTACCACGATGGTGGTGACCACCGTCTCGTCGAGCACTACGGTCGTGGTCAATCGCCGCGCGACTCCGGGGATGCACTTCCAGCCGGCCGAGCGCCTCGCGGCGGCGGTGCTGGGTCTGTTGCTGCTCGTCATCACCGTGTCGTGGTCGCAGGATCTGCGCCAGCGCCGGTCGGGCGAGGTTCCGCTCGCCAATCCTGACGATCGCACGGTAGAGGCCACACCGCCGGCACCGCCGGTTGAACCCTCCGTCGCGCTGCCCGGCGCCGGCGCTGTTGTGCAATCCGACCGCCGCATTTCCGGCTCGCTTGTGGATGCCGGTGTTGGCGGGCGCTACGTCGTCACGGCGCGAGTGCAGGAGGTGAGCGGCACCAGGAATTGTCGCGCGGTGGCCGATGCCCTGGAAATTGGACGCGAAACACTGGAAGTGGTGACGCATGAACCGGGCAGCTCGCGCTTTGCCCTCCCTGGCCGCGAGGTCACGGGAACGCTCGATGCCGAGGGCTGGTTTACTGCCTATCCGCGTTCCGGAACCACCGGCAACATCAACTGGCAGTTCCGCATGCGTGGTCGATTTGCTGCCAACGGCTTCAGCGCCCTGAGCGAGACCTACACTTCCGCGGTGCTGCGTTGGGGGCGTTCGCAGCACTGCGTGGTGACGGCGGAGCTCACCGGTCGCCGACTTCCCGATTGATGCGCGGCATATGATGGCCTTTGTCGACCCGCGTGTGCGCATGCGTGAGGCGCTCCGCACCCTGATTGCCGAGCGCCCGGACGCATGGGCAGAGCCGTCCATGTTCGTGCTTCGCAACCGCCTGCTCGACCACACGGGCAGCGACGCGCGCCCGCTGGCCGAGTTCCTGCTCGAGGCCTGGCAGCGTGGCTGGGGCGACCGACTTGGCGCTGGTGCAATGGACAGCGCGCGATTTGACGCGCTGGTCTCGCCCTTTGTGTTGCAGTGGTCGGCCGAGCGTTTCGTACAGCCGGAGATGGCGCGCTGGGCGGTGGAGAGCTGGGCCTATGCCCTGGGGCGCATTGACGAGCAGCAGCTGCGCATTGCGCCGCCGCCAAAGCGTGAAGCGCCAAAGCAGGAACCGCCGAGACATGAACCACCAAAGCCTGAGCCTTCGGCTCGACCGACTGCAGCGACGGGCCGTGCGCGTGCAGTCACTGTGACGACCGCTGCTACAAAGGCGGTCGCAGCATCTCGCGCAAGGCCTCGCGCGGTGCGCGCGAAGGCGCCCGGCAATCCCGTTGCGTTCACCAATGCCACCGGTGCGACGTACAACCCGTACAGCCGCATGGCGCGCAGCTCGGTGCCGACGTGGATTCCGAAGGCCCTGTTTGGCACCATCGTCACCATGAGCCTGGCGCTCGTGGTGCGCGTGGCGCTTGGTGGGCCACCACCCCGCCCTGGCGCAGCAGCGAGATCGGCGCCGGTCGCATCTGCGGCCAATGTGCCGAGCCCCGTGCGGGCCGACAGCCAATCGGCACCGCCACCCAGCGACACAAGTCGCGGCGACAATGCGAACAGCGAAGGCCGCCTGGTATCGCTGGCCCTCACGGGTGGTGTGCCCATTGTGGCGCCCGAGCGTCCGGGTGTGCCGTCCATTACGCAGGGCCTGCTTTCCGTGGCCGCGGACAGCACGCGCATGCGCTTTGTACAGCCGGCTCGGCGCGCCACCGGAGGGTCACGTCCTGCCGCAGCGCCCAACGTCACACCGCGCCTGACCTACGACGAACTGCACTTTGCCGACGGCACCACCGCACGCGGCCAGGTGGAGATCGTGCGCGCCGGCACGGTGATCTTTCGCGACTCGAGAACCGGCCTGCGCATCGAGCACCGTCAGGACGACATCGACAAGGTCATCACCGAGTTTGGCACGGTGGTGCGCTTTCGCGGCGAGCGCGCGGCACGGCCTGCGCCAACGGCTGCTGCAAGTGGCCCCAAGCGTCGCACACCAGCGCCCCCGGAGCGCAACATGCGCAGCACGGGTGTTGGTGGCAGCTATCGGGTGCGCTACGCCACCGCCTCGGCCGTGGGGTCGGACGAATGCACCCAGATCTGGACCCGCCCGCCCAACGCGGAAGATGTCGCCGAGGTGCGTCACCGGGCCGGCGACGACACCCTGAGCGTGGCCTTCAAGGGTGGCGATGTGTTTCCCAGCAACATCGATCCCGACGGGTATTTCGCGAGCAGCTTTCGCATCGTGCCCGACCAGGCGCGCACCATGACGGCCCTCACCACGCGCCTGCACGGTCGCTTTACTGCCGACGGTGGCCTCAGCCTCACGGTGAACATCGTGTACTACCGCCGTCTGCGGGGCAGCGAGGTCACCTGCAATGTGACGGTGAAGGCGGAGGGGAGGCGAGAGGGATGACAGTCGGTCCGTCAATGATCGTGCCCTTCGTCCTGCTGATTGCCAGCTGCCTCGCCATCGTGTGGATTTTTCGCGCGGCCGTGATCGGAATGCAGGCCTCGATGATCGGGCAAGGCCGGGAGATTCCGTGTTCGTTCGCACTCGGTACCGTGCCATACCCGGCGGGCGACACGTTCGTTCTCGGGCTGGAGTCGTCGCTCTGGATGGTGTCCGCGAGGCAGCCGCGGACTGGCCATGGCACAAAGCCTGCACCGATTCGTGGCTTCCGGCTCGGGCGGCAGGAATGGGTGGTCCGTTTGACGGCGATTGAGCGACGCATTGATGGACGGACCAAGGTGACACGCGGCCGACTTGCGATCACGGCGCAACGCGTGCGCTTCACGGGAAAAACGCGCACGGTTGACATACCGCTGGCCGACATCGCGCACTTTGCCGTTCGCGGACCACTGCTGGAGATTCAGCGGCGAAGCGCCCCCACCGATGCGGTGGCATTCAAGGTGCCGCAGCCGGTCTTGGTGGCACGAGTCATCCAGTCGCTGGTAATCCGGGCCGCGCGGGCAGCACGACCCTGAGTTAGCGAGGAATGACGATGACCGTCGCCGTGTCCATCTGTCCGGTCGAAACGGTCACAACCAGGCTCGTGGTGCCTGAGCTCACGCCCACGACATTGCACGTTGTTGGCGTCCTGACCGCCGTGGCCAGATTGGCCGATGCCACCACACAAGAACTCACCGATGGCGTTCGCGGCTCGCCATCCACGGTGACTTCAACAACGAGCCGTGCCGTATCTCCAACAGCGACCACCGCAGCCTCGGGGAGCAGGCGGACTACCGGCGTTGGGGGGACCACAGGCAGGGGCACTGAGTCATCGTAGCAAGCCAGCAGCGCAACCGCGAAAGCGGCTGCCGCAATGCCTCGGCAAACCAATGACGTCTTCGATCGATTCGAGAACATCATCAAGCACCTCCGGTACCATCGCTCACCACCGCATCACACTCGATCTCCACAAGATACTCGTCTCCCACCAAACGCGCCTCGACGAGGGTGTTGGCTGGCAAAATGTGCCCGAAGCGCTCACCGTGCGCACGCGCCACCGGCTCCCAATGGTCCACCTGCGACACGAAGATGCGCGTGCGGATTACATCCTCGAGACGCGCGCCCAATGACTGCAACGCGCCGCTGAGTTTGTCGATCACGAAATGGGTCTGCGCCGCCGCGTCGCTGCCCCCAATGACTCGGCTGCCGTGTGTCGCGGTCGTACCGGACACCGCAATCTGCTTGCCCTTGCGCACCGCACGACTGTAGCCGGCCATCGGCTCCCACACCGTGCCGCTCAGCGCCAGCGTGCGACCGTCGCTGCCCGCGCGCGTCGTGTACGGCGCCGGAAACTTGGACACGTGATGACTCAAATCGCCGCTGGCCGTAAGGAACGGCGGCGTGCGATACTCGTCACCACAGTCGCCGGGAATGGGGGCGAGCCCCTCCTGCGCGGCCGCCAGTTGCGCGTGGTCGTCCTCGTCGAGCGTGAACTGAAACACCCGCGCCGTCTCGGAGACATGCGTGGACTTGCCCAGGCGCGCACCGACAATCACCCCGGCCACGCCCGGCTGGTCGAGCACCCAGCGACTCGCGATGGTGGCCATCGACACGCCGTGCTTCTGGGCCACGCGGTGCACTGCCCGAAGCAGCGTCTGAAACGGCGCCCACCCGCCGGCCACAGCAATGAAGCGGCCGTACTTCATTTGCGACCAGGTCTCGAGCGTCTGCCAGTCGGGTTCAGGGGCACCG
Source organism: Gemmatimonas sp. UBA7669 (assembly GCF_002483225.1). NCBI lineage: Bacteria > Pseudomonadati > Gemmatimonadota > Gemmatimonadia > Gemmatimonadales > Gemmatimonadaceae > Gemmatimonas > Gemmatimonas sp. UBA7669. Next base: position 118,024 of record NZ_DLHL01000047.1, read on the forward strand.
AGCCAGCGCTCGGTGAGGAACCCGCCCAGCACGGTGCCGTAACACAGTAGCCCCACCCCCTGCTCGGCGCAGTAGGGGCCAAGCCGCTGCGTGAAGCGCCGGTCGAGCAGTGAGCCGCTCACCTGATTGCTCACGAGACGGATGCCGGTGGCACGGGCAACACGCAGATGCGCGGTATCGAAGTTGGTCACCCCAATCGCGCCAATGCGTCCGGCATCACGCGCCGCCTCGAGCAGCCAGAGCGCATCGAGCCAGCGCGGATCGGCAAAGGTCCAGGCGTGAAACTGCAGCAGGTCAAGACGTTCGGTACCAAGCCGCGCGCAGGCGCGATCAAGCGCGGCGCTGACATCGGCCTCACTCACGGGCCCCGGTTCCGGCACCCACTTGGTGAGACACTGCACGTCGCCATTCGGCGCGACATCGCGCCGGTAAATGCCGGCAATCAGCTCTGCCGAGCCGTAGTGATCGGCCATGTCAAACGTGCTGAAGCCGGCCTCGGCGTAGGGTGCCATGGCGCGCGCCGCCGCGTGCAGGTCAACCGTGCGACCGTCGCGTTCCATGTCGGCCACTTGCCAAAGGCCCGTGAGCACGCGGGAGATCTCGAGACCAGGGGCCAGTGCAATGCGAGGAATCATGTATCGCTCAGGGGTGTCGCTCAGAAGTGTCGTTCGCGAGTAGAGGCCATGTCAGGTCACGGCATCACTCAGGGGGAAGAACCGACGTGATCGCGTCCAGGTTGCCACCGCGTGCCTTGAGCAGGCGCGCCTCGCGCCAGTAGACCAGGCTGCCGAGCACCATGACCAGCAACCAGACGAGCGTGGGGTGCAGGTACCATGCCGCCACAGGGCTGCTGAGGTCACGCCAGGTGTGCACCACAAGCAACGTGGACAAGAGCACGATGGCCGTCGTCGCGACAGCCACCTGCGCAGGACGCGCGCGCAGCACTCGCATCTCGCGCGCCAGATCCGGATTGCGAAACGGCAATCGCAGCACGCTGCACGCCATGATGAGAAAGTTGACCAGCATGGCCGTCACCAGGATATCCACGCCAACAAAGAAGTCGCCGGCGAAATGTCCCGCGAGAATACCCAGGGTGGACAGCCCCGCCGAGATGTACAGCGATACAGTGGGTGCGCCGCTGCGCGGATTCACCGCCAACAGGCTCTTGGGGAAGACCCCGTCCTCGGCCCACGCAAAGCAAAGGCGTGACACACCGAGCAGCATGCCGGGCAGGTCGTTGATGAGCGCGATGGCCGCGCCCGACACCATGATGACCGCCACCGTGGGCGACGCCAGAGGCGCCAGCAGCCCCGGCGCGGTCACGTCACGCACCAGGCTGGCCGAGGCGACATACTGCCACGGCACCGTGTTGTACACCGCGGCAGTGAACAGCAGGTAGAAGCTGCCAACAATCACAATGGCCAGCCCGGTGGCCAGCGGTAGCGCGCGCGATGGCGATTTGGCCTCACCGCCGGCCTGCGCGATGGCGTCAAAGCCAATGAAGCTCGAGAAAAGAATGGCGGCCGCAGGCGGCACCACGTCCCAGAATGCGCCGCGTGTGCCCACCAGCATGGCCGCCTCGCCGCGGGCTTCGAGCAGGGCGCGGTACTCCGCGGCGTTGTGCGCGAAGCCGGTGACAATCACGAGGCCTCCGCACACAAACATCAGCACCATGAGCGGCACCAGCGTGCGCGCAACCGCCTTCACGCCGCGCAGGTTCACGGCCACGAAGGTCCACAGCAGCGCCAGCGCGAGCGCCAGACGCACCGTGCGCTGTTCCAGCGTTGACGCCATGGCCTTCCAGTCGGCCGCCAGCGCGATATCCCGCAGGAAGGGCGGAATGACATACGACACCACGGCAATGGCCATGCAGAGCCCGAACCACTGCGAGAAGCTCGCCACATAGCCCGTGTACGGCCCGATGGCGCGACTGGCATAGATATACGAGCCGCCAGCGCGCGGCATGGCACTGCCCAGCATCGCGTAGCAGAGCGCGGCCAGGACGGCCGGCACGGCGGCAATACCGTAGGCCACCAGCACCCAGTCGCCGATGCCGGGAACGCTGCGCTGCAGCGCGAAGGGCACAATATTGATGCCGGCGCCAACCATCGAGCAGATGCCGGTCGCGGCAAGCCCCAGGAGTCCCAGCTCGCGACGTAGGCCGGTCGCGGAGGGCGCAGCAGTTGTGGACGTCACAGGTGGCGCGGAGGGGTCAGTCGGCATGCCGGTAGGATGCGCGCCGGCGCACGCTGAGGACAGTCCCCCGTGAGCAGTCGGCGTCTGCGAGACGCATATTCAGCGGCATGACTGCCCTGCCCCGCCATCGCCTCGTGCTGAGTGCCGTCGCTGCACTCGCTGCATTCCTTGTGACGCCGCCAAGCGACCTGCCGGCCCAGGAGCCCAGCCGCACCTACGCGCAGCTGCTCCTACTACATGCCGAGTGGCGCGCGTTCGAGGAGCCGCCGCGGGTGCGGGGCATACCCGACTATCGGCCAGCCACCAACACCCGCCGTCTGGCGGCCCTGCGGCAGTTGCAGGCGCGGCTGCGTGCCATCGACACGACCGGTTGGCGTGTTCCCGAGCAGGTGGACTGGCACCTCGTGCGGGCCGAGATGAACGGCATGCAGTACAACCTGACGGTGCTGACCCCGTGGTCACGCGATCCGGCCTACTACGCGTCCATCCGCACCGCCGAGAGCGACACGCCTGCCGAAGAAGGGCCCACCATCCATGGCGCAATTCGTCTGTGGCAGTATCCCGTGTGGCCGCGCACGCGCTTCGACACCTCGCGTGCACTGACGGGCGCGCAGGCCGCGGAGCTTGGCGCGCGACTGGCCACGGTGCCCACGCTGCTGCGGCAGGCGCGTATCAACCTGGCCGGTGGCAATGCCCGCGACCTTTGGGTGGGTGCGGTCAAGACCTTTGAAGAGCAGCAGGACGCGCTGCGTGAGCTCAAGACACGTGTCGCGGCGGTCAACGGCAACGAGGGCGCCCTGCTCGCGGCCATCGACAGCGCCAGTAACGCCACGGCGCAGTTCACCGCGTGGCTTGTGGCCGAGGCGCCAAAGAAGACCGGTCCCTCGGGCATTGGCAAGGCGCAGTACACCTGGTTCCTCAAGAACGTGCTGCTGGTGCCGCTCACCTGGGAGGAAGAAGTCACCGTCACGCGCCGCGAGTTGGCGCGTGCGCATGCCTCGCTGCGCCTCGAGGAGCAGCGCAACCGCGCGCTGCCGCCCATTCCGGTGGCCGAGACGCGAGAGGCCTATGCCGCCCTGCAGGATTCCGCCATCACCCGCTACACCCGCTTCGTGCGGGAGCGTGGCATGGTGACCTGGGAGTCGTGGATGGAGCGTGCCCTGCGCGAGCGCACCGCGTCCTTCACCACGCCCGAGCAGCGCAACTTTTTCGCGCAGACCTATCATCGTGATCCCATTCCGCTCTGGACCCATCTCTGGCACTGGTGGGACAACGGACGTTTCCGTGAGCATCCGCATCCGAGCCCCATTCGTCGCACGCCGTTGCTGTACAACGTGTGGATGAGCCGCGCCGAGGGCATGGCCACCTCGATGGAAGAGTGGATGATGCAGGCCGGCCTGTACGATGTGTCGCCGCGCAGCCGGGAGATTGTCTGGGTGATGCTGGCCGCCCGCGCCGCGCGTGGGCTGGGCAACCTGTACGCCCACAGCAACGAGCTCACCATGGCCCAGGCCGCGGACCTGCATGTGAGCTGGACTCCGCGCGGCTGGATGCGGCGCGACCCGCTGCTGGGTTTCGAGCAGCATCTCTACCTGCGCCAGCCCGGCTATGGGGCGAGCTACGTGACCGGCGGGCGTCTCATGGAGGAGACCATGGCCGAGCGTGCGCGGCAGCTCGGCGACCAGTTCACCATGCAGCGCTTCCTCGACGAGGTGAACGCTGTGGGGATGATTCCCGTGTCCCTCGTGCACTGGGAGCTGACGGGCGATGACCGGATGCTGCGGGAGCTGGGTAACGGGGCGACGGCGAGGCCGTTCAGGGTGAAGTAGCGCTGTTGGTGGACCCTCGAGCTGGCGACTGCGGGAGGTGGCTTAGTGGAGAAAGAAAAGGGACGCCGCCGTTTTCGTCTGCGTCTCAACTTAAGGCTGACTCCCTGCTTCGGCACCTTCAAGACGGTGAGAAGCGTGGCATGCCACACTCGAGGCCGATGCCAAGCATCGGTCGGCGTTGCCACGAGCTCCGCATCGTGGACGCGGGTAAGACGTGGCGCGTGATCTACCGACTGGATCCAGACGCGATTGTAATCGCCGATGTATTCCAGAAGTTAACGACGTCCACGCCGGGCCGGGTTATCACTGACTGCATGCGACGCCTGGCGCTGTACGACCAGCTGACGAAAGGGGACTGACGATGGATGCAAAGAAGCGGAAGCGCCTGGAGAAAGCGGGTTGGTCCGTTGGCGACGCTGCGGATTTCCTGAACCTCTCTGCGGAAGAGGCCGCGTTGGTGGAGATGCGCGTGGCGCTCAGCCGAAGCCTGAAGGCACGGCGCCTTGCCGCGGGCCTTACGCAGACAACCCTGGCCAAACAGCTCGGTTCGAGTCAATCGCGTGTAGCAAAGCTCGAGGCGGCGGATCCCAGTGTGTCGCTCGAACTTCTCATTCGCGCTCTCCTAGCCGTCGGGGCGAGCCGAAAGGACGTGGCTTCAGCGCTGTCCCAGCGGGTGGCGTAGTTGGTGGTTAACGCTTGACGTTCTGCTGCAGCGTATCCGATAGACTGCGGCCGGACGGGCGACGTGCGCCAGCACGGCGACCGCCTGCCGCACACGACATTACGCTGCCAGCAGCAGCTCTTCGTTAGGGAAGCTCTGATCAGGTAG